>JAAFJZ010000528.1 GCA_013298205.1 Cytophagales bacterium | reverse complement strand
AATTTGGAATACGACCGCCAAAAATAATGGCTCTCAAATTTAATTCTTCACATAGTTTTTTTCTATTGTCATATAGCCTTCTGCCTAATCGCTGACCACGATATTTGGGGTCTATAAAAGTTTCTAATCCATAAATTACATCACCTTTCGTTGTGTGATTATTAAACGTATAGTTTGAGGTAATGCTACTAAAAGTATGTTCATCGCCAAAGTCATCATATTTAATAATTATAGATAATGAAATACCTGCTACTTTTCCATCAACTGTAACAGCTTGTTGTCCTTCAGGAAATATTGTTATTAATTTTTGTATAGATTCTTTTCTCCAATAGCTTCCTTGCCAGTTTGGATAAGCGGCTTTCATAACATCTATAACCTCGGTATATTGTTCAATTGTTAAAAGTTTGATATCTATTTGGCTCATATTTTTTTATGATTTGGGTTTTTCTATTTTAAAACTTTTTACTTTATAGTCTTTTGAGAATTAATCTGCCGGAGTTGAAACCATTTTTCTGCCTTTTGCATCTCTGAAGTGCGGTTGTAGAATTTCACTACCATCTTCATTACTACTATCTAGGGTATTTGAATGCAATTGCGAATAAATGACTGCTTTTAAATTTGCATCTTTGGCATAAGCATTAATTTGATAAGAAACATAAAAATCTGCCAAACTAGTTTTTAGCTCAAATTAGTTTCAACTCTTATAGCACAATTTAAGCTTTGAAAGCTCCAATTAAAGGTGCTTGACAAATATTTCCCATGTTAAAACATAACCAATTTCTATTTCAAAAGAACAATTTATATGCAATTTTCAACTATAATTTCATGAATTAATAGTGCATTATTTCAATGCAAAACTCATTTTTAGCTCTTGATTTGGAGTTAAAGTTACAACTTTCCATTTTTTCCAATCAAAATATCCTTGTTTTGGGCTAGAATTATTGTCAATCCAAACTTTTACATTTGCCGTATGGGCAGTGGTATTTTTGAATTTTACATTTATGTTTTTGCTTGTGCTAGACAAAATACTGGCTTCAACATGATCAAAAGATTTAACTATTTTTTTATCTGTTTGAATATAAACACCTGGCAGTTCGATATGGGTAAGCAACATAGAAACTTCTGCCCAAGTGCTTCCATAAAACATTTCGCCTATTCCTTCTAGCCAATCTGTGGTATTGATTCGCTCACTCATCCAGCCTTCTGGCATATTGGGAATCGGTCTTGAGGTGTGAGATAAATATTGCGGAATGGCATGAGCTATATCTTTAACCAAATTCAAATACAAACTGTCTCCAGTGTAGCGAAACAATTTTAATATCGCGCCACCGCTATGCGTGCATATACCTGGTGCCAAGTGTTTGTTTTGGGTATTGGCATATACCGTACCGATAGTTTGCATATTTAATCTACCAAATAAGCTTTCTTTTGGAAAACTATAGTTATAAGCAGAAACCCAAGTACTAAACTGTTTGGTCATTTCCTCAGATCTGGTTAGCCATTTTTTATCATTTGTAGATTCATACAATTCCATAAAACTTTCTAACATTCCATAAGAAGATTCACTGTCTATATTTTGCATCGCATCACCTGGGCCACCACAAGTAATTCCTTTTTGAACAAATTTTATGTAATAGTCTTCCGCAATCTCCTTCGCAATGCTCAAGTATTCATCATTTCTATAGTATTTGGAAGCTAAACACAAAGTAGCCGGAAAAATAGCCGCGCTTGTGCTGTTTCCTATCACCAATTCTCCTGTTGTGTTATTTACAAATTGTCCCAACTGACCGTATTTTTTCCAAGTGCCAATCATAGCTTTGATTACTTTTTCAGAACCCTCTTTCCAAGTTGGTTTTACGCTAACACCTTCTTGTTCAAAAAGCATGAATTGTATTAAAATAAAAAACAGACCATCAGCACTTTTTCGCACCAAATGCAAATCTCTACCCAAAGGTTTATTTAAAAATGCACCATGGAAATTGATGCCTTTAGAGCCTGAATCCCAAAAATATCCTGAAGGTGAAATGCCATATGTAAAAAGCCAATCGAAGTTTTTTAAAACCCTTTCCTTGCTTTCAGAACTTCCCGCCAAATACAATGGGAAAGTAGAAATCATGCCCCCTGTCCAGCC
>JAAFJZ010000526.1 GCA_013298205.1 Cytophagales bacterium | reverse complement strand
TTTTAAAATGTAAAATATCACTAAATTACAACTTTTTTATCAACCTAATGGGAATAATTAAATGGACTGAAGCTAATATTCAGTTCAGAACCCACGGCTAGAAGAGCTAATTGGAGAGCATATCGAAGGGTTTCAAAAGAGAAATAATCTTCGGGTCTTAGCCACCTCTGCTTGAGTTCGTGCCATAGTTTTTCAATAATATTTAAATGTGGTGAATAAGGTGGCAAATACACAAAGAAAAGCCCCCTTTTTTGCCAATATTCGCATCGTTTTTTAAATGCTTTAGATTGATGAATTTTAGCATTATCCAAAACAACAACCGTGTATTTGGTCAGTTTTAAAACAAAATCATCAAAAAAAGAGATTAAAAAATCTGTATTAATGCTTTGACAAGTGGTCTTAAAATGGAACTCATTTTGACGAGAAAGTAATCCAAAACAATTAATTTGCTGCCCATGAGCAGCGGGAATACTTACTTTTTCATCTTTAAATTGCCAACCATAAGGAATATAGCCTTGTTCTGAAACACCACTTTCATCTGCATAATACAAATCAATGTCTTGATTTATAGCACGTTGCTCCAAAAGTTCTAATGTCTCAACACGAACAGCATATAAATCAGCATCAGGTGCGGTTTTAACTCTTTTTCTTATGCGTTTATAGACACACCCAATGTTTTTAAAAAACGAGTTAACGTTTTTTTACTCATTTTTACATCTAAATCTTTCTCTATTAAAGATTTAGCGTAGTCTAAACGTCGACGTTCTAACTTGACGATTTCTTTTACCTTCGTTTCATGGGCTTCTTTATTCAAGATTTGCTTGCGCCCTTGACCCGATTTGTTCTTCAAGCCAGCTATACCATCCTTTTCATAACGACTAACCCAATTATTTATCGTACTTTGATGTTGGGGATAGCCCTTGAGCAAGGTGATATATTTGGAACTGTGTCCTTGGTGTTTTAACAAAACAATGTGACACCGCAGGCGTAGAGAGTGATTATTACTCTCCCGATATATTTTTTCCAACTCTTTAACACCTGCCTCTTGTATCTGAGGAATTCGTTTCTTACCCATTTTTTTAGCAAAGCTAACAAATTAAAATATTATTACAAATAATTTCGTCCAAGCACTTAGAGGGCAGAAATGAGCAATTTAATAAAATTGCTGCTTATCGAACCTCTTTTACTAATGAAGGACTTCCCGTTATTAGTATTGATACAAAAAAGAAAGAACTTTTGGGTAATTTTAGTCGTTCTGGTACTGCTTATTCTATCTCAGAAAGACACACCTACGACCGCAGCGGCGGACCGTCATGACTTTTTGAGTTCCGCTGATGGACAAATAGTACCTCATGGTATTTATGATGTCAATGAAAATATAGGTTTTGTAACGCTTGGTCTTAGTAAAGATACCTCAGAATTTGTCTGTGATAATTTAAGTAAATGTTGGACTGAAACCCTACAATATAAATATCCTGATGCTGAAACCATGTTATTACTCTGTGATGGAGGCGGTTCTAATGCCTCGGCACATTATATTGTTAAACAAGATTTAGTAAAATTAGCTAAGTCATTAAATATCAATATTTTAGTAGCTCATTATCCGCCTTATTGTTCCAAGTGGAATCCGATTGAACATCGATTATTCTCACAAATAACTCATACATGGTCGGGTATTACTCTGAAAAATATAGAATTTGTCAAAAATTTAACGAATACAACAATAACTCGTACTGGTTTGAAAGTAATAACATCTATCAATCAGAAGCAATATTTAAACAAAAGAGAAGTCAGTCAGAAATTTAGAGATAATATCGAAGAATATGTTACTTTCGATGATAAAAGACCTAAATGGAACTACCTTATAAAAGGTAGAAATTGACCAACTTATTATTTACACGTTACTAAGTACCGATTTTAGAATTTTATATGGCTTTGTTGCAACAATATGAGTGCCACATTAGGATAAAAAAAGCGTGAGCATAGAAAAGAGTTAAATTTGTATTGCAAACTAATTTTCTTCTTATTCTAATGCTCACACTTATAGAATTAAAAGCCTGTTTAGGATCTCTTTATTCTGATCCAAAAATAGTTCAATTTTTGGATATTTTCGTCAGTTTTTTTGAAAGTACTATCACGAC
>JAAFJZ010000524.1 GCA_013298205.1 Cytophagales bacterium | reverse complement strand
CCCAATTGTAAGTATTACAATCGATTTATACCAAATCGGAATAGCTTTTTTTAGAACAGGAGTAGAAAAACAAAATTTCACCCTCTGGTCTTAAAAAAATCACTACTCCACTCCTATTTCATTTAAACGCATTCTTTCTGCTTCCAAAACCATAACATTATTTTCTGCAATTTTAGAATTTTCCATAAACTCATTTTTAAAAATAACTTCAGCTACTTCATCATTTTTATCTTGAATATTTACTTTCATTTTCCTTAAAATGCTTCTTTTTTTCGTATCTCTTTTATCTAAAACTTCATATACGAAATGGCTATCATCTTCTTTAAGCAAGGCAGAGTTGGGTACAGTAAAAGTAAGATCTTCATCATCTTTGCTAAAAATAGTCGCTTTCACGTTCATATCTGGCAATACCAAGCATTTAGGAGGCGATTTGAACTGTACATGAACTGTAATGGCTTTTGTGTTTTCATCTATCCCTCTTTCTATGTTCACAACTCTGCCTTTTGCTACTGGGAATGAGGCGTTAATAAAATCAATATCAACTTCTTGACTTTCTTTTATCATATCTATATCTTTATCATACACATACACATGAGCCATCAAATCGCTAGGATTTACAATTTGCGCCAAAGTAGTTTGGGTAGCAGCGAGCATACCTATACTTACTGGTAAAATCAAAATATAACCATCTATAGGTGCACGTATAATAAGCGTTTTAGAAATCTCAACTTCTCTCGAATCTGCTAATAGTTTAGAATCTAAGCCTAAAAGCTCTAATTTGGCTCGAATTGCTTTTTCCTTACCTATAGATGCTTTGTATTTTGATTCGGTATTTTGAAAATCTGCCAAAGAGCCTACATCACTTTTCCTTAATTCTGCTTGTCTTTCAAATTCTATTTTCAAAAAATCTGCTTCACTTCTTGAAGCCAAATATTCATTTTGCAATTCTATCAAAGCCATACTTCTAAGTGAAATCAAGGGACTTCCTTTTTTTACATATTGCCCTTCTTTTACGAATATATTTTCAATTTTACCTTCAATATCAGTTGTAACGGTAGCCTGCAAATTGGGAAGGGGCTTTACTTTTCCATTAAAACTTAAAAATGAAGCAATTGCCTTTTTTTTAGGATTCGTAATCGAAATACTAAGGTTTTTGAGCTGTTCGTCAGTCATAAAAATTTCATCTGCCGAGCGTTTGCTTGTATCTTCAGTCGTTTTTTCTTGGGAAGTACAAAAACTTAAAAATGTCAAAGCAAAAATGGCTTTCAATGAATGTTTTATCATAGTTGTATATTTTTATATTGATTAATGTTGCGCTATTCAATTAGCAGATTCTATTCTTAACTTTTGTATTTGTAAAAATGACAACTCTGTAAGTTCTGCAATGTCGATATCATAAAGATTTCTTTTATAAGTTTTCTTGCTATTTCTTTTTTAGCTAGAAGAGTCCTTTTGTCACGCTCGTCTTGCTCCCTCATGAGTATATAATCATAAGCTTCCAATTCTTCCTTTGTCCAATTATGTTTAGCCGCATCTTGGTACGCACTTATCAAACCCTTGTCTATAATATTTTCTGGAATAACCTCTAAATCTTCAGCATACTTAATAAAATAAACCCATTGATCAATAATGGAAGTTAGTTCAGTTAAGGTTTTCTTGAATTTAGGAAGCTCAATAAAATTAAATTCAATGTCTTTAATGTAATTTTCACCTGTCTCAATATCTATTATTTTATGACGACTAATGTATCCTTTGTTTTGTCTCACTTCAAAATCTAAAATACCAATAAAAAATGTAGGGTTTAATTTTTCATACAAATCGCCTTTTTCGATTTGAGCGGAATAACTTTTTGAAGCGTAGTACAAAACTCTTTTGTCAAAGCCATCTACATCAGCTACTTGTATTTCTACCATATAGTTTTTGCTATTTTGGTCAGTAGCTTTTACATCTACAATCGTTACTTTACCACCTTTCAAAGCAGGAAGTAAATAGGGTGTTAAAATTTCTACAGAAATTATTTTTTTATCGTTTTCGAGCAATAAAACAGCATTCAGAAAAGAAATAAGTACTTCTTTTCTGTTTTCATTACCGAATATTTTTCGGAACGCAATGTCGTTTTTTATATCTACAAACTTCATATTGCAAATAT
>JAAFJZ010000523.1 GCA_013298205.1 Cytophagales bacterium | reverse complement strand
ATTGTAATTTAATACACTTGGATAGAGTTCATTTAACAATTCTAATGTTTCGGCTGCTCTAAAATCATTGCCAATATCATCATAGGCTTTGTATAAATTTGTCAAACCTTGTTTTGTTGGTTTTCCATTGTTTTGTTCGGCTTCAATATTTGCCTGTCTTTCTGCTTTTAAAACTATTCTTTCTTCTGTTGTAAGGTCTTTATTTGCAAATGGGTTAATTGCTTCTACAAATACTGATTTCCCTACTGCTGATGCTCTTGCAAGTAGAAGTTTGTCGGAATTGATTTCTAACTCCAAACGAACAGGTGTATTTCTTTTGAAACCCGAAGGGTCTTCACAAACTATTTTAATGTTGTATAAAAGTTTGTTTCCATTTCCTATACAAATTGGCAATTCAATTGCTTGTTGCCCATCTTTAGAAGTTACCAAATCGTCAATAATTATAAGGTCACAAGGAATATGAGTTCCTGCTCTTAAAATCACTTTTGCTGTTTCGTCTTTTGTTATTACTAAAAAAGGTTCACTTGTAATTGGTTGTATAATATTTTTATTAAAACCATTGTAAATAAGAGAATGAATTGCAGCACCTGCTGAAACGTGTGTCTGTAAATCTGTTGGAATTAATAAATCTGAATCTGTAAAATATTCTTTTAATGCGTTTTGGACATAAGGGTTTTTACAACTACCACCTATAAATAAAACATAATCTATTTCAGATTTGGTCAAATTTGCTTTTTTTAAAGCTGAATGAATTGGACTAAACACACTAATAAAATCGTTTTGACCTTCGCTACCTTTTTTGGGAATCAAAGAATTAGTTTTAAGAAACGACTTCATTGTTTCGCTAAATTCTTGGTATGACAATTTAGGTTCTGTGAGTTTTAAAAGTCCTTTTTTTGAATCTATTTCTATGGTGTAACCAACAGAAATATAATCTTTTGCTATTGCCAATGTTGGTAATAATTTATCATTCGTTTTTAAAGCAACTGTGTCGCATATCAGCATTTTTAATTGTTCTGCTGCTTTCAGAAGTTGGGTAACTATTCTATTTTTTTCTGGTGTTTTAAAATCTGTTTTTGTTAGATTATTTTCTTTCAATAATTGAGGAAATAAATATTCTAACGCTATAAATCTATCTAAATCATCGCCACCTATTTTTTCAAATTTTGAAATTGATAAATTTTTTGAATAAATTCCGTTTAAGTCTTTTCCTAATTCAATAATAGAAACATCGCAAGTTCCTGCACCAAAATCAAAAACTAAAACTTTTGGGTTATCTCCATCAGGTATTCGTAAAGGATTGTTTTCGATATTTGATTTTTGAACATAGCTTAAAAAGGCTGCATTAGGCTCGTCAATTAATGCTTGTTTATTTATAGCCATTCCATTTTGTTCAAGTGCTTGAACAAGTTCTTTTCTTTGATTTGCTTCAAAGGAAGCTGGAATACTTACAGCATATTGCAAATTTGTTGGTAAGTTCTCGTCTCTAACTATTCTATCAATTTGTCCTTTTAAATATTGGAAAAATACTTTTGTTGCATCTTTTGGATTTAAAATAGTGTATCTGTCATTTCTGCCAAGTTCGCTATTGTAGTATTTTGAGCCTAAGTCTTCGCCTAATTCCATTTTGAATGAGTACCAAACATTTACGCCTTTTTTTAATTGGTGTTTAAGGTCGGCTGCTCCACGACCTACTAAAAGTTGATTATTGTACCAAGCAATTACTGTCGGAACTTTTTCAGATGACATAGGTGTTCCGTCATATTGTTTTTGATTCAACCAAAGAGTTTTGGTTTTTATGTCTTTTGTTTCTTTGTCTAAGTGTGAAATTGTAACAACAGTTGTAGAAGTTCCAAAGTCAATACCCAAAAAAGTTGTATTGAAAATGTCGGTCTGTATTTGTGAAAGTTGTCCACTTTTAACTGCTGGGAATAGGCTATCTATTGTTATATCCGTTGCCATTAATATTTTTTATTTTGTTTCATTGTTAATGCTCTTGATTCGTTTAGGGTGTCTTTTTGGCTTGCAGCTAACGGTAAAAGGCTTTGCGATGGTTGGGATTCGGAGTACGAATGTTCAGCCTTAGCACAAAAGCCAAATAGTAGCACAAAAGTTTAATTAACCACTTCTGCCCAACTATTGCAAAACC
>JAAFJZ010000522.1 GCA_013298205.1 Cytophagales bacterium | reverse complement strand
CGCAACAGCGGTATTTATTTAGATGGAGAAACATATTTGGAAAAAGGAACGACAACAGCTAAATATGAAATTGACACGCTAACATTTTTGCTTACCGATTTACCAACAAATATTCAAACCAATTTTATCGTAAAAGATACGTTGGACTTAGAAGACTCCACGTCTTATACAAGTGGCTATATTCGTAGCGAGGCTTTTGGAACAATTACAGCCTCCGATGGCAAAACGCATGAAGTAATTCAAACTACAAATCTCATTCGTATAGATAATGGAGTGAGAACGACTACTTCTAAGTTTATAAATTATTTTTCTAATACAGGTTATTCTTTGACTTTATTTTTGAGCGATACTTCTGTAACTAATGGAATTGCCAAAGTTTATAGAATGGAAGAGAAATATATTACAGCAAATGTAACAAATATTGAAAAAGTTGAAATTGAGAAAAATAATTTTAAAATATATCCTAATCCTGCTCAAAACACACTTTTTGTTGAAAATGCGGAAAATAAATTCGTAAAAATAGAGGATTTGATGGGGAATATTTTATTAGAAAAACAATTAGATGAAAGTTCTAATCCAATTGATATTTCAAATTTGAACGCAGGTATTTATTTTGTTTGTGTGGATAATAGAAGAATTAAGTTTGTGAAAGAGTAATATATTCTTGTTTTTTAAATGAAAAAATCTAACTAATTGTTATAATTACATTTTCTAACCAAATTTATATGAAAATTCATATACAAAAAAAAATTCCTTAGTAAAACAATATGCTTATAAAGTTTTTTATTTTTTTATTTTTTGTTTCATTTCATATTTCAGCTCAAATTCTTGA
Source organism: Cytophagales bacterium (assembly GCA_013298205.1). Classification (GTDB taxonomy): domain Bacteria; phylum Bacteroidota; class Bacteroidia; order Cytophagales; family UBA9547; genus JAAFJZ01. The sequence continues at coordinate 1,327 of JAAFJZ010000522.1, read as the reverse complement.
AGTAAACAAGAATTTCGAATCTATTTCAATACAAAAAATTGCTAAACTTTATGAAAATAACTATTCAATTAATGAACAAAATTTAATTAATAACAAATTGGTTTTTAAATCAATTTCAAACTTAAATTTTGGTATTACTTATACAAACCATTGGCTGAAATTTGTAATGAAAAACAATTCTAGTCAACCTATATTTTTGTACTTAACATTTGAAACAAATATCAACGATAGCCTCATACTTTATAAAATTAATGAACTAAAAGAAATTGAAAAAACATCAATAGGAGAGTTTATTCCATATCAAAATCGATTAGTCAAACATAGAAACCCAATTATTCCCATAACAATTTATGGCAAAGAAAAAGCTTGTTTTTATTTAAAAGCTATTGGAAATGGACAACCCATGAATTTAGCTGGTTCGCTTCAAAATGCAAAAAAATTCCATGATTGGGATGTAAAAAATCTTTTTATTCTTGGTTTGATATATGGCGTTCTTGGCTTAATTGTTATTTTAAATTTGTCATTTTATTTTGTAACCAAAGAAATCGTTTATCTTTTTTTTTCGCTTCAAATTTTGTTTTCCATACTTACACTTTCATATTTAGATGGATTTGTTTATCAATATATTTTCCCTTCTAATGGCTATTGGGCAAACCAAACCGCAGCTATAGGCATGTGCCTTACTTTTATATTTCATAACCTCTTTGCAAGTTTATTTTTTAACCTTAAAAATGATTTGAAATGGGCTTTTAATGCTTATAAATATTCAACCATTGCCACAATCACAATTCTAATTGTATCATTTATTCATCCTTTTGGCTTTAATGCTTTTATAGTTACTATGGCTATGATGACCTCAGTTATTGCTATTTTGTTATTCGTTTCTATATTGACATTGCGTAGCAGAGGATTTTCAAGCTATGTTTTTGCGTTATTCTCGACTATATGTTTGATTATTTTTGGAACTTTTTTTCAATTGTATATTTTAGGTTATGTTCCGGAAACTTTTTTTACTCATCACGCTATGCACATCACAGTGGGCTTACAATCTTTGTTTTTGGCTTTAGCAGTAAACGATAAATTTAGAACCTTAAGAAACGAAAACAGCCAATATCAAATCAAATTGGTAGAGGCTCTAAATGTATATTCACAAAGCTTAATTTCAAATATTGAAGCCGAAAGACAACGAATTGCAGTAGATATTCATGATGGTTTTGGTCAAAATTTATTGGTTATGCGTAATAAAATTTTGTATTCTCTGAAAAAAAACAAAATTCCAAAAGAGTATCAAAATGTGTTAGATAGTTTGTTAGAAGTTACCACCCAA
>JAAFJZ010000521.1 GCA_013298205.1 Cytophagales bacterium | reverse complement strand
ATCTTTGCATTTGCTACATGGGCGATGGAAAGCTCCTTGCCTTACAGCTCCATCGCCCATGTAGCAAATGCAAAGATTGTCTGTTCCTCTGTATTTTTCTGCAAAACCCAGACCTGCACCCAAGGGTATTTGTGCACCTACGATACCATGACCGCCTACAAAGCCTCTTTCTTTATCAAAAATGTGCATAGAGCCACCTTTTCCCTTTGAGCAACCTGTGATTTTGGCAAAAAGTTCTGCCATAATTACATTCGGGCTCGTACCCAAAGCCAAAGGCGTAGCATGATCACGATAAGAGGTAATATATTTATCTCCTTTTTTCAAAGCACTTACTGCCCCAGCTGCACAAGCTTCTTGGCCTATGTACAAGTGGCAAAATCCTTTTATTTTTTGTTGTCCGTAAAGCTGACCTGCTTTTTCTTCAAATTTCCGCATCAATTGCATAGATTCATACCAAAACATATAAGTTTCTTTGCTGAATTTACCTTTTGAATCTACTTTTGCTTTTTCAGTTTTTGCCATAAATGATTGATTACACTAATAATAATGCGAAAATAAGGATTTTAATTTCAATCTTGCAAAATGTACCTTCAAAAAATAAAACTACTTTCGTATAAATCTCATTTTAATGCAGAATTTGCCTTCGATTTGGGGCTAAATTGTATTCTGGGAGTAAATGGAAGCGGAAAAACGAATTTATTGGAAGCCATACATTTTTTATCTAATGGAAAAGGATTTCAACTGCTCAATGATTCTTACTTGATTTCCGAAGGAGAATCTTTTTTTCGCATTGATGGTTTTTTTGAAACCAATTTAGGCAATAGCCATGTGGCCTGTGTTCAGAAAATACATGAAGCCAAAATTCTTACTGTAAATGAGAAAAAATACGATAAATTAAGTGAGCATATCGGCAAATTTCCCTTGGTAGCTGTTTTGCCTTTTGATACAGATATTATAAGAGAAGGTAGTGAGGGAAGAAGGAAGTTTTTTGACCAAATATTTTCCCAAACCGATGTAGAATACTTACAGCATTTGATGGTTTACCACCATAATTTGAAACAAAGAAATAGTTTGCTCAAATGGTTTGGGGAAACTAAGCAAGTACAATTTGATTTATTAGAACCTTATCAAGTGCAAATGGCACTTTCGGGGCAGATTATCTTTGAAAAACGCAAACAGTTTTTGCAGGACTTTCTTCCCATTTTCAAACGAATATATGTGGAACTATCAAAAGAAAAAGTAGGAGAGGAGATAGACATTTGTTACAAATCTTTGCTAGAAGAAATGAATTTTGAGAAAATATTTGAAAAATACTTTGATTCAGACCTCAAATTTCAGCGTACCCAAAAGGGAATTCATTCCGAAGACTATGACTTTATGATATTTGATAAATTGATAAAGAAAATCGGTTCACAAGGGCAACAAAAAACCTTTGCTTTGGCATTAAAATTAGCCCAATTTGAACTTTTAAAGCTAAAACTTAACATGATTCCTATTTTGTTATTGGATGATATTTTTGATAAACTAGATGAAGAGAGAATAGATAATCTTTTGCAAATGATTGAAAATAAAAGGTTTGGTCAAGTTTTTATTACCGATGCCAGGGCAGAGCGAAGCCATGATTTGCTAGTGAAAAAGAAAATACAGTTTAAAAAGATAGTGTTTTAGGGGAATTACACCAAGGAGGGGGCTTGAATTACATATTTTAAAAAATATTGAAGTGATTTTGTGTTTATTTTTAATAGCTGTACATTTGATTAAAAAATATATTGTATGATAGCCACATATAGCATTAAAAAAGATGAACTGAATGCAAATTTCTTTCAATCAATTAAAAAAATGTTTAAGTCTGAACGGATTTCGATTGTTATTGAAGATGAATTAGATGAAACCGAGCGTATTATGCAAAACAAGTCTTTGTATGATAAAATTTTAAAAACAAGTTCAAATCAAGCAAAAAACAGCGTTACATTTGAAAATAATGAGTTCATTGGCTAATTCTTTTTTTGAGGTGCTAGTATTATATTTGCTATTTCTATGCCAAAGAAAATTAAACCTTCCAACGAGTTTTTACTTCAAGAACTCATAAAGCTTCATGTGCCTGAAAGCTACCTTGCGAGTTTCGATTTGTTTTCAGTTGTAAACAAACCTACTTGTTATG
>JAAFJZ010000525.1 GCA_013298205.1 Cytophagales bacterium | reverse complement strand
ATTGTTTTTGTAAAAATCTACTGGCAAAGGTACAGTCGTTCTAATCAAAATTTTGGCAATATCATTCACGTTAATGGAGGTATTATCACTTAATTTTTCTAAGGTATTTATATTTAATTTGTATTTTATTTCTTTAACAATACATCTAGCTTCTTTAGTGCCATTTTTAATGATATATTTTCCGCCTAAAACCATTGATTTTTCATTCAACCAACAAACCATAACGTCTAAATCTTGGGTCAGCAATGGAAGGTTTTCTTGGGTAACAATCATGTCTCCCCTACTTACATCAATTTCGTCTTCTAGTCTTATCGCAACCGACATCGGAGGAAACGCCTCTAAAACTTCACCTGAAAAAGTATCTATCGCTTTAATTTTAGATTGTTTTCCCGAGGGAAGTACTATAATGGCATCACCTTTTTTAAAAACGCCACCCTCTACCCTACCTGCATAACCTCTGTAATCATGAAATTCATCATTTAAAGGTCTAATTACATTTTGAACAGGAAATCTAGCCTCTTTTAAGTTTAAATCACGAGCTATTTCAACATTTTCAAGTGTATCCAAAAGAGGATTCCCTTTATACCAAGGCATATTTTCAGATAAATCAACTACATTATCTCCATTTAATGCACTTATTGGAATATATTTTACATCTACAATTTCTAGCTGTTTAGAAAACTTCTCAAAATCTGATTTAATTTTCTCATAAACATCTTGGCTATAAGCAACTAAGTCCATTTTATTCACACAAACTACCAAGTGCTTGATTTTAAGCAAAGAAGAAATAATCGCATGGCGACACGTTTGCTCTACCATGCCATGCCTCGCATCTATCAAAACAATGGACAAATTGGCTGTTGAAGCTCCCGTAACCATATTTCTCGTGTATTGAATATGACCAGGCGTATCTGCAATGATAAATTTTCTTTTTGGCGTTGCAAAATACCTGTAGGCTACATCTATCGTAATCCCTTGTTCTCTTTCAGAACGCAAACCATCGGTAAGTAGAGCCAAATTTACATAGCCATAGCCTCTATTTTCGCTTGTTTTCTCAATTGCTTCTAGCTGATCTTCAAAAATAGATTTAGTATCATACATCAATCTACCAATCAAAGTACTTTTGCCATCATCTACGCTCCCAGCTGTAGAAAAGCGTAAAAGATCCATATCCAGGTAATTGTTTGTGGTTTCGGTTTGAGACATTATATTATAATTTTTGCAAAAATAGAAAAATCAATTTATATGTAAGAGAAGTATCTGAAAAATATCAAGTAAAAGAAAAACTTTCAAGGAGCTGGAAAGAAAAAGGGTTTAAGCCAAAGAACAGTTTAGCTTAAACCCAAAGTTAAATATAATAAAAGTGAGAAATTTAAGGTTGCTGAGCAGAAGCAGTTTTAGAAACATAAGGCTCACCATTTTTTAAGGTTTGCACAAATGCTTTTTTATAGCCTTTTCTTAACGCTTGCTTCCTAATATTTTCAGCTTCTTTCAAAGAATTAAACGCCCCTACAAAATACAATGCATTTCCATCGGCTTCAATACGGGTCTGGAAACTAGGAAATTTCTTTCTTATTATACCTTTTGCTTTGCTGTCTAAAGAAAAGGACATCAAAACTACAATATAAGACAAACTTGGAGGTGCTGCATCGTCTATAATATCTAAAATTTTAAATTCGGCTCTTCTATTGATTGCGTGTTCGGTTTCATTTTGAGCATCAGGAATCATGGGTAAGGTTTCTCCGTATCCTTTGGCACTTAATTTGGTAATGTCGGTTCCAGTCAGTCCTAAATATTTCACTACTTCTTCTGCCCTTCTTACGGATAGATCAAAATTATAAGCATCGCTGGCACGGTTGTCGGTATGAGTAGATATTTCGATGATCAAATTAGGATTATTATCTATAAAATCAGCCAATTTTTGCAAATTAGGCTTTGATTGTTGCATGATTCTTGATTTGTCATACTCAAAATAAATATTATTCAGGCGCATAACTTTTCCTTTTGTAATCGGTTCTGTTTCAGCTACAAAACTTTGATTAGGTTTGGTAGAATCCAATTTTTTAGTAGAAAATGTTGTATCAACGTTGAAATGCCCTTTTTTACTTGCCGTAATATTATATTTATCATTTGGATAAACTTTA
>JAAFJZ010000520.1 GCA_013298205.1 Cytophagales bacterium | reverse complement strand
AGTTTTAATAATAGCTTCATTTAGTCCAGTAGGTAATTTACCACTTGGTATCCATTAGGCGTTTGCCTTTATCTAGTCCCTTATCTGGTCGAAGTTTAAGCGTTAGCGCCAACTTTGACCTATAATGATTCAAGTTTTCAACTTGATTTTCCCAAATATTTTATATTGCAAAGTTAATTTTAAAAGTCAAAAAAGTGCTATCCTATGGGCAGAAAATATATATTCCATGATTCTCGAGAACTGTATTTTGTTATTTTTGCTACTTGAAAATGGGTTAAGAAAACGGAAGTTGAAAACTTCCATCATAATAGGTCGAAGTTATGCCTACGGCTAAACTTAGACCAGTGTTGGGTTACTAGTATATGCTACTCAAATGGTAATTTAAAGGTATACTCAATGTCTTTATCTGCATATTCTTTGTTATTTAAGTCTGACCTAAAATAAATATACACTTTGAAATCTTTTTTTGTATTATCCATAAGATTAATTTTGTAATTAGTAGATTTATCTTCAGGCCATTTAAAAATTATTATATTATTGCTTGTAAGCCTAATAGAATCTGCTATTGTATGATTAACCGAAAAAGAATAATTGACTTTTGACAATTTTCGATTTAATGTATCAAATTTAGCTGTAATCCAATAATCTTCATTATAAAAAACATATTTCCAAAAAGTTGGAATAGGTTTTTTATAATTACCAAAACAATCTACTGTATCTGCTTTAAAAATATTTGATGCATATTCTTTTCCATTTTTATCAAAAAAGTATTCAATACCATTAAATTTGCCATAGTTGTACATGCCTTTTTTATCTATTTTGCCAGTTGCACTGTCATAGCTAATAAGAGAACCATGTTTGACTCCATCTTTAAAATTTCCCACCGCACTTATTGAGCCATTTTGGTAATAATATTTTGCTTCTCCATTGGGTATATCATTATTCCAATAAGATTCAGATTCTAAAATTCCGTTTTGAAAATAAGTTTTAGATAAACCATTCTTTTTGCCATTAATGAAACATTCATTTACAGCACTTAAAGTGCCATCTGGATAATATATTTTTTTTTCATTACAATTTTCACACCCTATTAAGTATAAAAGTATTAAGTAAAAATAGAAATTTAATTTTATCATAATTATTTTAGTTGTAAAGGTTTTCCATAGTTATCTCTATGTATGGTTGTTTTTCTTCCGAACCAATCCATATAATCTAAAGAATCATCCCTTATCTGGTCGAAGTTTAAGCGTTAGCGCCAACTTCGACCTATAATGAATCAAGTTTTCAACTTGAGCATCTCAAATATTTTTATATTGCAAAGTTAATTTTAAAAGTCAAAAAAGTGCTATCTTATGGGCAGAAAATATATATTCCATGATTCTAGAGAACTGTATTTTGTTATTTTTGCTACTTGAAAATGGGTGAAGAAAACGGAAGTTGAAAACTTCCATCATAATAGGTCGAAGTTATGCCTACGGCTAAACTTAGACCAGTGTTGGTAGATTTATGAAACGGAAGTTTTTGGGCGTGCCCTTTGCAGGTCGGGCTATCGCTACAAGTCCGCGCTTCGTGCCTCGCTTGCGGGCTTTTCACTCTATCCCTCACACTTCAAAACAGACTTTTTAACGTCCAATACCAAGAATTAACAAAAAAATTGTATCTTTGAGCCGATAAATAAACTATCAAGCTATGAAAGCAAAATACGTAAATCCTTTTACCGACTTTGGGTTTAAAAAAATATTTGGTGAAGAGGCTAGCAAACCTTTGCTCATTGATTTTTTGAATAGCTTATTACCTAATATTCATATCAAAGACCTCCGTTTTAAAGATAAAGACCAGGAAGGCAAAAGCCAAGAAGATAGAAAAGCCGTCTATGATATTTATTGTGAAAACGATAAAGGAGAGCAAATTATCATTGAGTTACAAAAAGCCAAACACAATTACTTCAAAGACCGCACCATTTATTATGCCACTTTTCCTATCCAAGCCCAAGCCGAAAAAGGAGAATGGAATTACAAGCTAGAAGCCGTTTATTGTATCGGAATCCTAGATTTTAAGTTTGAAGATATAAATAATAAAGATAAAGAGGTCATTCACACCGTACAACTCAAAAACCAAAACAATCTGTTATTTTATGACAAACTAACATTTATCTATTTAGAAATG
>JAAFJZ010000519.1 GCA_013298205.1 Cytophagales bacterium | reverse complement strand
TATTGGAACTATTTTTGACCGTAGATAATTTTGATACAAGGGATTATAACTCACATATCCGAGTGAGGGCGTGCGTTAATTTGGTTTCTAAAACTTGTATTTTTTCTGCATCTGTCATTCTGTGTCAAAATTACTACTTTTTTTCTGTTTATAATAAAAAACTAAAAAAGTATCGCTGGATAGTAACAAAATATTTAATAGCTATGATTTGTTTATCAAAAGTCAAGGCACTAAAATAACAAACCTGCAGCTAATTAATTATGCTTTAGGACTTCTTATTGTAAAATTACCTTGGGCATTGTGCCTAAGTGCTATACTAACAGGAATGTACAGTTTATTAAAAGGGCTACTTTCAACTTATGAGAAAATCAATCAAGACAAAAGAAATATGTCTGCTATTTATGCAATATCTGGCAACGTTGCTAACGCACTTAATGAATATGGAATTCATTTGGCAGAAGATGTAATTCAAGAAGACGAAGAAGGTAAAAATGAAGTAGTTATAAAAGGTTCAACTAAAGAATTAGCACAGAAAAAAGAAACAATAAGATGGAATCAAATTATGAGATACTTTGAGAAAATGCAACAAACAAAAAAAGAAGAAGAAGAAGAAGAAGAAGAAGTAGTAGAAGAAGAAGAAGAAGAAGAAGAAGAAGAAGAAGAAGTAGTAGTAGTAGTAGTCGAACAAGACGACCCTTCAAAACTAAAAATTATTACAGGTTTATAGAACAAATTAATTGACAAAATGCCTAAAAACTAATCAAGGTAAACTCAAACGAAGAAGAAGGGCTACAGCCAACATTAGGTTTGCTGCAATTTGGGCTTGACGAATGAGCAATCAACTTTTGTTCGCTATTGTGCTTCAGTTCGGGCTTGACGTTATAAATTTGGCTTATGAATAAAACATCAGCAATATTGCAATTATCAACTTCAGTTACGGGCTGACGAATTTCAAATCCCCAAACTGCAGCAAGCCTTGTTCGTTGTATGCCATACTATGAGCGAATATTTCAATCATCGACATTAGGACAGAATACTGAAAATTGGTACATTTGCAAGACTAAATAAAACTAAAAATGGTAATTGCAAATCCTATATATGATGTTGTGTTTAAGAGACTTATGGAAGACAATCGCATTGCGAAGTTTTTCATTGGGACACTTTTAGAGCAAACAATTGAATCCGTTGAAGTAAAACCACAAGAGTTCACCTATACAGACGAACTTGCTGGACTTGCCGTTTTCAGACTTGACTTTCTTGCGACAATTAAAACCGAGACTGGCGAACTCAAAAAGGTACTAATTGAGATTCAAAAAGCTAAAAATCAAATTGATTTGATGCGTTTTAGAAACTACTTGGGGGAACAGTACAAAAAAGAGGATATTGTAAATGACAAAAAGGTGATTCTGCCAATTACAACCATTTATATTTTAGGCTTTCCACTGCCTGAAATCAAAGAAGCCTGTATAAAGGTTGAAAGAAATTACAGAGATTTGATAAGTAAAAAGATAATTGATACCAAAAGCGACTTTGTTGAAAAACTAACCCATGACAGTTATATTGTTCAAGTGGGACGCATCACTAATAGGTATCAAACCAGATTAGACAAGCTTTTAAGTGTATTTGAACAGACAAATTTTCTTGACGACACGAAAATTACAAAGGAATTCAAACATGATACGGACATTGAAGAAGTAAAAATAATAACCGATATTTTGCATTATTCGGGGACTGACCCAGTCGAAAAGAGGAAGTTAGAAATAGAACAAGAAGCTTGGCGGACAGTAGATGCAATGTATGAAGAGAGAGCAGAAAAATTAATTCAAGAGCTTAACGACAGCAAGAAGGCTTTGACTGAAAAAGATTTAATCATTGAAGAGTTGAAACGCAGACTTGGCGAGAAATAAGTACGGCATACAACATGGTATCAAACCCATTAAGTTACTCCCTTTTGGTTAATATTTTCTTATATTTGTGCATGGGTTATAAACGAGTTAAATTTAATTTAAAAGGCTTTGATGAATTGTCATACAAGAAGTATTTTAGTCAAAATCAAGCCCAATATATTCGTATTAAGTTAGCGAGTGTAAAATTATACAGCGAAGGTAACGAATTTGAATTTATTTCAAACAAACTTTCGATTCATCAGCAAAGTGTAAGAAAGTACGTT
>JAAFJZ010000055.1:3495-10786 GCA_013298205.1 Cytophagales bacterium | reverse complement strand
TTGTTATACACTTGTTTATGAATTAAATTTAAACTTTTTATTTCAATAATTCTTTTAAAACTTTCTCTTTCAGTTTCAAATTTCCTTTTTTTATTCTTTCCCAAATTGATTAAATAATTTGGATTACTCCAATTAGTGCAAAGTGTGGCTTATGTTTTATTCAAAAAATCATTTCCAAATACAATTACACTTTGCAACATTTCAATTAGATTTTCGGTTGCTGTGAGAATAAAATTAGGGTCTAGTAAATCGCTCAAACCAATTCATAACACAAACTGTTTTGTAATCCTTTGGCATAAACTTTGACTTCATACAACCCGTTTAAGGAATTCACCCACCCCAAAGGTTTCTAAGTCAAATCCCCCATTTTTATAAAGCATATAGTTGCGAATTAACTCATTGGCTGTATTACCAACTAATTCGATATTCATTCCAATTTCAATATTATGAATTATGGATTTTATTTCCAATATTCATAATTAGGTAAATTTCCTTTTAATTCATTACAATATTTATTAGAATTCTTCCCTAAACAACTACAATAGTTATTTGTAAAAATCATATATAAATTTTGGTCTAAATCATATTTTTTCATAAATGTATATTTATAGTTTTCTTTTATTTCAGATACAAAATCAACATATCGCCTATCTTGCAAACCATTTTGACGGGCAATAAAAACTGCTTCATTGTAGGCGTTTTTGTTAAAATTTGTAATTTCAAGATATAAATCAAAAAGTGTAATATTTTTATTCTTTACTTTTTTTGTAATTATACTTAAATTATTCTCATTAAATTCAGAATCAATATTTTTTACTGACGTATAAAAATCGATATCGATAAAATTTATTGTATTTTGTAATTTTATTTGTTTGGTTTTTTTATCAATTAAGTTCAAACTATCCTCAATCTTTAGAGATTTCAAAATATCGCTTAGGTTACTTATTGTATTTCCTCTAAAAACACTATCAATAAAATCAAATTTGAATATTGAACTATTTTTATTTTTTATATAGTGGTATAATTTGTTTTCATTATTACCATTTTTTATAGTCCAATAAAATTTAGGATTACTGAAATTCTTGAATTGTTTTAATGTTTGAAGTATTTTAATTCTATTTGAATCTAATTCATCTAAATTCTTTAATTGTAGATTTTCTACATATACTATACATTTTTCAATTCCTTCATTTAAAAATATGGATTTAATATTGTTATTTATAGAGTTGAGTTCTTCTTCTTTTGATATTGTACACGAATTAATAATTAAAGCTACAACAAAAATCATAGTATTTTTCATATTATAAATAGAACTAGTGAATGACATATTTTGGATTAGAATTTAATGAAATTCATATAAATGTACAAAAAACGATTAGAATAAGTAACACTGATTTTATTATAAATGAATGGAATCAAAAAACGCATAAAATTTTTTCTTCAAGCATTTTCGGTCTTCGTTTATTACAGTTTTTATCAACATAATTTGAAATGAACAATGGAAAAGTTTGAACTGTACGTCTTGCATGTTCAATTCTATGCTCTTCATTTAAATATTTCATTTTTTTATTTAAGGTTGTAAACTTAATAAATTCATCAATAATTTCATTTAATTTTAAAATGTTATCTCTAAACAGGTCTTGATATAAAATAAACGTATCAATATCTATAATGACTAAAGGTCTAATTTTATCAACTGGTAAACCTTTCTCTTTTAGACTAACTAATTCTGTCTGAAACCAACTATTGATAATTACATTTAAGCCTGCTAAATTAAATTGGTGGTCATTTAAAATTAAAATTGGATATATATTAATTGATTTTATTTTATAGTTTTGATCAAACGTGTTTTTAAGTTTTAATACATTTTCAATACTGTTGATTAACTGTAAAACAGCTTTTTTTTCTGTTTTATCACTTTTTTTCTCAAAGTATAATTTTTTCTTAAATTCAATTTCATATTGATCAAAATCATATGATGATTTTATTTCAGCGTTTATTAAAATATCTTTTGATTCAAACAGAAATACATTATTTCCATTTCTGATATAGTAATCAGGTTCAGCTTCAATTCCCATTTGTTTAATTTTTCCACCACTATATTCAATATATCTGTTTTTATAAATGCTATTTAAAAGTTTATATAATAAATATTTCTCAGAGAATTCATCACAATAAAAGCTGCGAAAGTTCTTTACTTTCTCTTCAACATTTAATCCATTGTTTATTTCTACAATCTTAAAATAAACTCCTTTATGTATTAGTTCTACTACAAATAGTTTGAAAATAATTCTATAAACACCTTCGCTAATTTTATAAAAAGGTTTGCTTTTTATTTGTTTAAAATCATATTCATTTAAAATTTCAATATCATTTAGGCTCAATTTTTCAAAAAAAATACAATTACTTTCAAAGTATTCATCTTTTGAAATAACTATATCTATAGGATTATCACTGCTAGATTCAGTTGTTGATAAACAAATTGGAAATAATTTTTTTAAAAACATTTTCCAATCATTGCATTCAAAATATTTCAAAAATTCAATTAAATGGATTCTAGTTTTGGGACTAGAATCTAAAAATTCAAAAAAATAAATAGATTTTATAATTTGTACTTTTAAAATATCATTCAAGTCATAATTTATAAGCTCGGAATATGGAAAAGATTGTGATAATGACATTGCTGCAAGTTTTAAATTATCACCTACTTTGTTTGTAGAAAAAGATACTATATTTTGCTTTTTTATATCTTGCTCATTCTGATATAAAATAGATTTAAAAATACTTATCTCGGACTCAATATCAGTTTGACTTTCATTTTCTGTAAGATTATTAAAACAGAATTCAAATATTTGTATAACAGCAATTGGATTAACAATTATAAGTTGAGTATTGGTTTTTTTCTGAAATTCATATAATTTATTGTAAATTATATTGGCAATTTCTTTGTTTTCTATACAAAAAAACTCACCCAAAAAGACTTTGAAATCATTATATTTAGACTCATGATTTTTATATCCAAGTAAGTAGGCTCCAATTTTTAGTAATTTTAAACGACTTATACCGTTTAAATACATTTTCAAATCTTTGGGTTCCTCTTCAAAAATTTTACTAAATGGTACTAATATTTCTATTTGCATTCGTTATTCATAGTTTAAATTTTTTAAATTAATTACATTAAAAATATGCTAATTTAATATTATCAAAAATTAAATTGAAAAGTTTAGAAAATGGAAATAAAATTATTGTTGAATCCTTTTGGCTTTGTTCTTTAATTTCAATTTGTTTGGCTTCAAACTCATTATAAATTTCGGGCTTATTCAAACTGTTTTCTTTTTTATTTAATAATTGTTTAGCTCTTATTAGAGTTTCGGTGTTATGCTGTTTGTCTAAAACGCTTTTAGGTGCTTCAAATACATACAATCCCAAAAACTCCCTACGTGTAGCCATTCCTGTTTTCGGGTGCTTAATAGGTGGGTAAAAATCAAAATACAAACTTTGCTTATTACCTTTAATTTTCTTTTTTCTTAATGTTACTTTTATAGCCATTATTTATATCCTATTTTTTTACGTTCCTTTTGTTCGGTTTCCTGTTTATCTTTATTTAACAAATAGTTTATTGCTTCGTAAACATCTTTAAACTGTTTATTGTATTTGCTTTCAAGTTCTTTTAATTTATCGGTTAAATCTTTGTGAGTTAAAGCATACTCCCTCATAAATACGAAGGCTCTCATTATCGAAATATTTACATCAATTGCTTTATCGCTATTCAAAACACTAGAGAGCATTGAAACCCCTTGTTCGGTAAATGCAAACGGCAAATATCTTGTACCGCCCCTTTGGTTTGAGGTGCTAAAATTGCACCTCAAAGTTTCCCATTCGCTTTTAGTTAATTCAAACATAAAATCAGGAGGAAACCGCCTTAAATTTGCCCTTACCGCTCTTTTAAGATATTTTGTTTCGGTTTCATAAAGTTCAGCAAGGTCAAAATCTAACATTATCTTTTGCCCCCTTATTTCATAAATCTTAGTCTCAATTTTTTGAAGTAGCATAGTATTTTTTATTTATAGTTTAGCTAAATAGTTTGTCAAGTTCAGAGCGTTTTACAATCGTTTTTTTTTGTAAAATATTTGTAGCTTTTAGTTTCCCTGTATTTATTAGTTTGTAAACATTTTGTTTTGAGCAACAAATTAGCTTTGAAACATCCGTAACACTTAGAAACTCCTTTATACTTAAATCTAAGGTAGGTTTCAATTTAGTTTTTAAAGTTTCGCTATTGCTTTTTGTGATTTTAGTTTCTTTTAAGTTTTTCTTATAAGCCATTTTATTGCACTTGTGAGAACAATATTTTGTAACCGTAGTTTTGGCTTCAAACTCCGTATTGCAACTTTCACAAATTCTAGTAACCCTAATATTTGAACTCATAATGATTTACCCTACCTAATTTATACTAAAGTGTACTAAGTTGTATTAAAGTGTACTAAAGTGTACTATTTTGACAACCAAAATGGGGTAAATTACCCAAATCCCAAATAATCATACGCTTGAGGTACAAATAAGGTACAAATATTAACAAAATAAACGAATAACATAACAAAATAAATCAAACAAGAATAACCCAAAAAGTGCTTCTAAAGGTTAAAGAATAAGGTTTTTGTTAGTTTTTAAATGTGGTTGTTTTGTGTGGTTACTTTCCTATACAAAACTTGCTAAAAATATTCCCTAATATCTCATCATTGGTAACTTCACCCGTGATTTCACCTAGGCAATTTAAAGAATCTTTAAGCTCAAAGGCAAGTAAATCTGTTGTATTTTGGGAAGCAATATTTTTCAAAACACTTTCTAATGAGTATTTAGATTGAAGTAAAGCTTGGTAATGCCTTTGATTGCTTACAATAGTTTCATTGGTATCAATTGATCTTAAATTGCTTATTCTAAGCATTTCAGATTTAAGTAAATCTATATTTAAGTTTGTCTTTGCTGAAATTCCTACAATTGGCAGATTAAAATAGGAAAGTTTTTCTTGAAAATAATTCCATTCGCTTTCGCTTAAACAATCAATTTTTGACGGGCAGAGTATTATTGCCAAATCATTTCTTTGGCATTCGCTTATTGATTTTTCTACCTCCTCTATTGTAACATCTTTACAATCAAAAAGATATAGTAATAGGCTTGCTAACTTGATTTTTTCTTTGGTTTTTGAAATGCCGATACTTTCTATCTTATCATTGGTTTCACGCAAACCAGCAGTATCAATGATTCTAAACTGAATTCCTTTCAGCGTAATTACTTCTTCAATAGCATCACGGGTAGTTCCTGCTATTTCACTCACTATTGCTCTTTCTTCGTTAAGCAAAGCATTGAGTAAAGTAGATTTACCTGCATTGGGTTTGCCTATTATGGCTGTTGGTATTCCATTTTTTATCACATTTCCTAGCTTAAAAGACTCTATAAGAGGTTCTATCTGAGATTGTAAAGCCAAAACGGTTTCAATAATTTTTTTTCTATCAGCAAATTCTACATCTTCCTCGCTAAAATCTAGTTCCAATTCTAATAATGAAGCCAAATTTACAAGTTCTTCACGCAAAAATTTGATTTTGGAAGAAAATCCGCCTCGCATTTGTTGCAATGCGATTTGCACAGAAGCTTCTGTACTAGAGGCAATTAAGTCTGCTACGGCTTCCGCTTGGCTTAAATCTATTCTGCCATTCATAAAAGCTCGCATGGTAAATTCACCTGGTTTGGCAAGCCGTGCGCCTTGTGCGATGAGTAAAGAAATAATTTTCTCAGCTATAAAAGTAGAGCCATGACAGGCTATTTCTACACTATTTTCGGTTGTAAAGGAGCGTGGAGCTAAAAACAAACTCAGCATTACTTCATCAACTTCTATTTTGTTTTCATCTAAAATATAACCATAATGAATGGTATGGCTAGCCTGCGAAGCTAAATTGGCTCCCTTGAAAATAGAATTACAAATAGATAAAGAATCACTTCCCGATAAACGTATCACTGCTATAGCCGATCGACCAAAAGGAGTTGCTAGAGCTACAATGGTATCTTGGTGATTGGTATCTAGCCCAGATTGCATACTTGTGTGAATGAGTTTTAAGGTTTGTCTTTGTATTTATTTTCTCCAATGATTTCAACCAACTTATAAAAATCTGCTACTTCCAAAAAGCCAGGTTGTTTATGAATACCTTGTAGACTTTCATCTAAATATAAAGTTGTGGGAAAAGAAGTAACGCCAAAAAAACGACCAGCAAGTTCGCTCTCTGTCATTTTTTGACCTCCAAATGTGATTTGTTTGGGACTTTCAGCATCTAATTTTACAGAATAAAATTTTTTATTCATATATTCCACCACTTTAGGGTCTGTAAATGTCTTTTTATCCATTACTTTACACCAACCGCACCAGCTTGTATATACATCAATAAAGATTTTTTTTGGTACTTTTTTATTAAGTTTTTGAGCTTCTTCTATATTTAACCATTTTATTTCAGTATTTGAAGTGAAGTTATTTTTCATTACAAATGAGAAATGAATCATTAATAAAGATATAATAAGAAAAAATTTAAGGATTTGAAAATTAAACAATATTTTTTTCAAAGTTTATCAATTTAATTGTGTTACTGGATTTTAATAACGCTAAGTTTGCTATA
Source organism: Cytophagales bacterium (assembly GCA_013298205.1). GTDB lineage: Bacteria > Bacteroidota > Bacteroidia > Cytophagales > UBA9547 > JAAFJZ01. Next base: position 4,127 of record JAAFJZ010000055.1, on the reverse strand, counting down.
AAAATTCATATAATCAAAAAATAAATTTTTTTGGGATATCAATTCCAAAGAAATTTAAGAATTAAGGGTGAAAATTGTAATCAGCATCAATACTTCTTGGAACATTTATAATTTCAGAAAAAGTTTAATTGAAAGCTTTTTAGATAAAGGTTGGGAGGTTTGGGCAATTGCCCCAAAAGACGATTTTTCTAAAAAGTTGGAAGCAATCGGATGCAAATTTATATCTTTAAAAATGGATAATAAAGGGATAAATCCATTGAAAGACCTTTTGCTATTTTTTAGATACTGTTTGATTTTCAGTAGGTTAAAGCCTGATTGTGTACTTTTTTACACCATAAAACCTAATATTTATGGAACTCTGGCTGCATCAATTTTTTCTATTAAAATTATAAATAACGTTTCAGGTTTAGGTACCACTTTTATTCGTCAAAATTTAATTTCTAAGTTGGTAAAAATTTTATATCGCTTTAGTTTTAAAAAGTCTAAAATTGTTTTTTTTCAAAATCCTGACGATAAGCAATTATTTTTAACCCAAAAAATAATTAATGAACAAAAAGCAGGTTTATTACCAGGTTCAGGAGTTTCTTTGAAATTTTTCTCTTTTTCAGAATTAAATATCTCTTCAGAATATG
>JAAFJZ010000055.1:0-3485 GCA_013298205.1 Cytophagales bacterium | reverse complement strand
AAGTGAAAAATTTAAAAAACATTATCCAGCTTCCAAAATAGCAGTATTGGGATTCCTAGAGCCTGAATCTGGATTGGGAATTACAAAAAAAGAAATTGAATTATACATCAACAGAGAAATTATCACTTACATTTCACCGACTGAAGATGTAAAGCCCTACATCATTAATTCGGCTTGTGTGGTTTTACCATCTTACAGAGAAGGAACTCCAAAAGTTTTGCTTGAAGCATTGGCTTTGGGGCGTGCAATAATTACAACAAATGAACCTGGGTGCAAAGAAGTTTTGGAAAACGAAATAAATGGCTACTTTTGTCAATCCAAAAATAGCAACAGTCTTTTTTTGATGATGGAAAAATATTATTTACTCCCTTTTGAAGTAAAATTGAATATGGGAATGAATTCAAGAAAGATAGCTGAAAATAAATTTAACGAAAACATTGTAATCCAAGCTTATCACAAAGCTATTATTGAATATTTATAATATGGAATTTATAAAAACATCTCTTGAAGGGGCATTTTTAATTAAACCTAGAATTTTTGAAGATGAAAGAGGCTTCTTCATGGAAACATATCAAAAAGAATTATTTCTTAAAAACGGAATCCGAGAAGATTTTGTACAAGATAATCATTCTTTTTCGCATAAAAATGTATTAAGAGGGCTTCATTTTCAAACTGGGGAGTTTGCGCAAGGAAAATTAGTTCGTGTAGCAAAAGGTACTGTAATAGATGTAATTGTTGATATTAGAATAAATTCTGCCACTTATGGTAAACATGAAAAATTTGAGATAAGTGCAGATAATAACCATATTTTGTATGTCCCAACAGGTTTTGCTCATGGCTTTGTTTGCCTAGAAGATGCTATTTTTATGTACAAATGTACAAATTTATACCATAAAGCTTCTGAAGGTGGCTTAGTTTGGAATGATGTGGATTTGGGAATTGATTGGGGTGTAAAGAATCCTATTGTTTCAGAGAAAGACCAAATTCTAGGTAATTTTAAAAACTTATGAAAAAAATAGTTGCTCTTATTTGTGTTTTAATTGTACTAGGTCTCAGTTCTTGTGGCTTGTACAATAAAAACATTATGTTTAAAACCAAAAATAATGAAATCGGGGATAGCCTATTACATCAAGTAGGTATGCTGGAAAAAAATTATATTGTTCAAAAAAACGATTTTATCTATTTACAAGTTTTAACCAATAAAGGCGAAATGCTTGTAGATCCTACTGGTGAAGTAGGAAGAGGTGGAGGTGGAATGCAAAATAATATGATGATGAATGGACAAGGCGGTATGATGGGAAATGTCTCTTACTATTTAGTAGAAATGGACGGGAAAGCAAAATTTCCATTAATAGGTAGAATAAAAGTAGATGGTATAAAATTAAAACAATTAGATAGTTTGCTTGAGATTGAATATGGAAAGTATTACCAAGAACCGTATGTAATTTCAAGAATAATGAATAAGCGAGTTTTTGTATTAGGTACTGGAGGATCCCAAGGTGGACTTTCTGGAGCGGTAATTCCATTATCTAATGAGAATATGAATTTAATAGAAATTATTGCTTTGGCTGGAGGAGTAGATAATTTAGCTAAAGTAAATAACATCAGGTTGATACGAGGTGATTTGAAAAAACCAAATGTGTATATAATTGATTTAAGCACAATTGAAGGTGTAAAAAGTGCCAATATGATAGTACAACCCAACGATATTATTTACATAGAACGTTATGGTAGAGTGGTTTTACAAGCAATCTCTAATTTTACACCTATTTTTGGCTTTTTGACAACTATCTTTTCAATAGTAACTTTAATTTTCCTTACTAGAAGATAGATATGGCAAAAGGGAATACAGATATTTTCAATATGGAAGATCCATTAGATCTAGAAAACCAAAATGAAAAATTAAGTCCTAAGCAAGAACAACAGGGTTTCGCTCAAGAACCTCCAGATGATAGTTTTCTTGCTGGATTAGATTTTATAAAATTTTTAATAGTTGCTAGGAAAAATTTAATTTGGGTACTTTTGATATTAGTTTTGGCTGTAGGTTCCGCTTATCTGTATTTAAGATACACCAAACCTATTTATGAATCAATTACGATTATAAAGCTAGACCCCAAAAGGGAATCAAAAATGCTAGGTTTGGATAGAGGTGGAAATTCTTTTGGAAACTCAATGGAAGTAAACCTTCAAGGCGAGCTGGAATTAATTAAATCAAATCGTGTATATCAAAGTATGATAGACATTTTGGATATGAATATTAATTACTTTTCTTCTGGTAGCATTACTTTTGAGGAAAACTATCAAAGGTCTACTTTTGTAATTGAAAATTATGAAGTATCAGACCCTAGCTTTTATGACAGGAAAATATTACTTAATATAGATCGAGACAATGTTTGGAAATTAAGCTATTTTTTAGGTAAAGAAGAAATTAGTACTTCGGTTTCATCAAACGGAGAGGCTAATTTTAACGGTTTTAAACTTAAATTCAAAGATGCTCCGAGCAAAAACACCACACAACCGGGCGATTATTTTTTTACCATAAACTCTAGGGATGCTCTTTGTTCTTATATTGATGCTAATTTGGTTGTTTTGATTCTAAATGCTAATGCTGGTACAATCAAAATGTCTTTTAAAGATTTCAACCCACTTAAAGCAAGAGATGTAATAGCTGCAGTGGATAGTATTTATTTTTTAGAATCGCTTAAAAAGAAAAAAATCACACAAGAACAAATGCTTTTATTTCTTGATAACCAACTCGTTGTAACTCAGCGAAAAGTGGATTCTTTTGAAACGATGATAGAAAATTTTGCCATTTCTAATAAAACGTATGATGTAAGAGAATTATTTGGTAAAAGCATTGATGCCATTGAGAAAATTCATGAAACCAAAGCCATGAATTCGCTAAAGATTAAAATGCTCACCCAGGTAGAAGAAAGTATAGAAAACAACAAAGAATACCCTAAATTAATATATTACCTAGGTGAAGCACAAGAAGGTTTCGTATCTTCTCTTTTAAGTTCACTTTTAGAGCTTCAAAAAAATAAAAATAAGCTTAAAAGCATGGTAAAAGAAACAAGCTCCATTTGGAATAGCAAAAAAAGTGAAGTAGCTGAACTGGAATCAACTATAAAAACTTTAATTTTTGAAAATAAAAACAAACTAAGTAAAGAAAATTATGAGCTTGAAAGTCAAATTGCTGAATACGAACGAGTATTTATGAGTATCCCTTCAAAAGACAATAAAATTAATAAAATAAAACGTAGTTATGGTATTTACGACAGGTATTATAATATACTAGTTGAGAAAAAAGCAGAATCTGGTATGAATATTGCGAGTATGGTTCCAGAGTTTATTATTTTACAAAAACCTACTCTTCCTGGTGTGCCTATTTCACCAGTTCATACCATGGTTTACTCAATAGCTTTTTTGGTAGGCTTTTTTTTAGCTCTGTTACTCATTATTTTTAAGTACTTTATTCACAATAC
>JAAFJZ010000518.1 GCA_013298205.1 Cytophagales bacterium | reverse complement strand
TTATCGTGCGCTCTATCAGCTTGTTGGACTTTGAAACAATTTCTAAAGCCTGTGATTTGGCTGTATGTAAAATTTCATTTTTCTGTTTTGAAAGTTCACTGCTTCTATTTTTGTAAACTTCTATTTGTTGTTTAAGATTTTCTTTTTGAATTGTAAGACTTTGCTCTAATTCCGCAATTTTTTCCTTACTTTTATTCATTTCAGCAAGCGTTTGTTCATAGATAATTTGCTCTTGTGGCAAAAGCTCCATGAAACGATTCAGAATTTGGGTCGAAAAACCTGTTTTTTTGGCAATTTCTAGGGCAAAAGATTGCCCAGGAATATCCATATTTAATTGGTAGGTAGGAGAAAGATTCTGAGAATCATAACCCATGGAAGCATTTTTGACTTCTTTATATTTAGATGCCAGTAATTTTAAATTGTTAAAATGGGTAGTAATGATTGTATTGCATTTGTTTTTGATTAACTCTTCCATTATGCCTTCTGCAATCGCGCCTCCGTGTTGTGGCTCAGTGCCCGAACCCAATTCATCGATCGCAATGAGGGATTTTGTCGTAGCAAATTTAAGTATAGTATTAAGATTTTTTAAGTGTGAACTATAAGTACTAAGGTCATTTTCTACTGATTGTCCATCGCCTATTTCTACAAAAAGGTGATCAAAAATCCCGATTTCAGAACCTTCATCTGTAGGTATCAAAAGTCCCGCTTGTAACATATATTGAAGCAGACAAACCGTTTTTAAAGTAGCAGATTTACCACCTGCATTTGGACCACTGATTACCAGCACTTTATCTTGATTTCCGAACCGTAAAGTGAACGGTACAATATCTCTTTGTTTAGCTTTTAATTTTTCTGATAAAATAGGATTTCGGGCTTGTATCAAGTAAAGAGTCGATTCTCTTTTTAATTTGGGCTTTATGCAATTAAATTTTATGGCAAATTTCGCTTTGGCTCGTATTAAATCCATTTGAAGATAGGCAACAAAAATATTTTTCAAATCGCCCAAATACGGCTTAGCATTTGTGTTTAAATTTATGAAAATAGCCGTAATTTCTCTTTCTTCAGCAAAATTCAGTTCGCAAATTCGGTTATTTAAGTCAAAAATTTCTTCTGGTTCAATGTATGTCGTTTGTCCTGTAGAAGATTCATCATGAATTAAACCCTTTATTTTTCTTTTATATGTAGCGATCACAGGCAAAACTACCCTTCCTTTCCTGATGCTTATCGTTTGGTCTTCTGAAAGATAGCCTGCTTTTTTCGCTGCTTTAAAAATAGAATCTGTTCTTTTATTTAAGTTTTGGTTTTCAGATTGCAAACTTTTTCTGATAGAAAACAATTCATCTGAAGCCGTATCTTTAATATAGCCATTGGAATCAAAAATAAGATTAAGCTCATTCAAAATTTCTTTGGGAACAAAAATGCGTTCTATTAATTTGTAAAGTTCAGGATATAAATTCTCTTTCTCTTGGCTAAAAAATCTTTTGATTTCGGCAAATTGCGTTAAGCTTTTTAATAGAAAAAACCAATCGCTTGGGCGAACATAAAATCCTTCAATTGCAAGATTTTCAATATGTTGTGCATGATCTGCCAAAGCCAAAAAGTTTAAATCTTTACCCGTTTGAAGCAGATTTACAAACTCTGTAATCTGAGTTAAAGATAAATAAATGGCTTCATAATCAGTACCAAAGCTGATTTTCTCGATTTCATGCTTTGCAACCTGACTTTGGCAAGCATTTTGAAGTTGTATTCTTATTTGATCAAAACCGATTTTTATTTCTATCTCTTTGTGGGTCATGTATTGTAAAGGGTACTTGGCTGTAATTACTTAGATTGTGATACTTAAATAAAAATGGAAATCTGTTTGTTTTTTTATTGCTCGCAAGTTATGAAAAATACACAAATCATTTTACCTAGGTTTTTGATAGTTATTAAAATTTTGTTTTTAAAGAATGGATTAAAATTTAATTAAATTTCCCTTAGCAAAGCCTTAAATTTATCATTTGTTTTACATTTGAGCTATCAAATTTAAAGATTGGCTTGTCATGGGCAAAATCATATATTTCTGAATAAATGACGACAGTAGAAAATAACCAAAAAATAGCCCGTGAAGAGCTTGAAGTATATCTTTATGATGTATTTTTTGAAAGGGTTAAAATTCTCTTCAAAAAGAAAGA
>JAAFJZ010000517.1 GCA_013298205.1 Cytophagales bacterium | reverse complement strand
GAGAAAAGATAAAAAAGGAGTTGATTTCGGAATATGGAATCAAATCAAAATGCATCAATTGGTTTGTCCATTAGATGTACATGTAGAGAGAGTGGCTAGGCATTTGGGCTTAATAGAACGTAAAAATTCAGATTGGAAAACGGCTGTGGAGCTTACCGAAAACTTGAAAATATATTCATCTTCTGATCCTGTTAAATATGATTTTGCCCTATTTGGAATGGGATTGGAAGGTTTTGGCAAAGAATAAATTAAACTTTTCAATATTGTGGGCGTATCCCTTCGGGTCGGGCTATCGCTACAAGTCCTCGTTCGTGCCTCACTGCGGGCTTTTCGCTCTATCCCTTGCGCTTTTATTCATGATTTTATACTATTATAATATGAGAAAGCGACATTTTTTAAAAATATATTGGATTAGGTTTACATTTGTAAACTTAAACAATTTTCAGTTTTTAGGTATTTAAAAAAATATTCTATTCTGCTTGCGTTCTTTAAAGTAAAAAATCCAAACCCCAAAAACATGACCGAAAAACATATCAATTTACTTAATATTTTTTTAATGGTTTTTTCTGCAGCATTGGCTATTGCTTTCCCCTTTGAATTATTTTTGTTTTCCTTTTTTGTTTTAGGAGCCTTACATTACCTCACCGAAATCTCTTGGCTAGAGAAAAAACAGTTTTTTATCAAATCCAAAATGCAAATTCTAGCTTTGATACTTTTGGTAATTTCTATCGGTATTTACCATTTTTATACGCAACCTTGGTTTATAGATACATTAAATATTATGCTTTCGGTTTTGGTTGTTTTGGCAATTTCTTTGGCTTTGACAAATAAAGTCTGGATTCATATCATTTCGGTTTGCATCGGATTTTTTGCGGTTTATGGCTTAAAATTATACCAAACCGAAGCTTATTTGGTAATTTTCTCTGTTTTTTTGCCTTCCATTATTCATATTACCATTTTTACATTCGTGTTTATTTTATCAGGTGTACAAAAAGAACGTTCGCTTACTGGGATTTTATCTTTAGTAACCTTTGTGGTTTTGAGTTTTATGTATTTTTTTATTCCTACCCACACATTGGCTTTTTCGGTAACGCCTTTTGCCAAAGATTTATATTTTGAGTTTATTGTATTGAATAAAAAAATGAGCGATTTTTTTGGTTATGGCTCAATCAACAATTTGGAAGAAATATATTTTTCAGCCACTGGCAAAACCATTATGCAGTACATAGCTTTTTCATACACCTATCACTTTCTAAACTGGTTTAGCAAAACCTCTATTATCAAATGGCATGAAGTATCAAAAGTCAGATTAGCAAGCGTTTTCGGATTATATTTCCTGATTTTGGGCTTATGTTACTTCAATTTTAAACTCGGTATTTCTCTTTTAACTATTTTAGGTGTGCTTCATGTTTATTTGGAATTGCCCTTAAATTTTATTTCATTTGAAAGAATATTTAATCCATTAATCCTTAAATTAAAAAAATGAAAAAAATCCTACTTATCATCCTATTTTCTGTTCCATTAATCAATTGTTTTGCAGGTGGTGCCAACATAAATTTATCTTATAATCCACAAAATGTTTTTACTCAAGTAAGTCCAAATAGCACAACAACCGGCACTTACACAATTACAAGTTTAAATACAAGAGGTTCTTCCATAACTGATTATATGACAATTACCGGAGTGATTACAACTCTTGGCGTTTCTTCTAGCGTTTTGGAGATTTCAAATCGTATATATACTTTTTTATACCCTGCAAATTCACCTGTTACTTCAAATATAAACTACACTTTAAGTTTAAACTCTTATACAGGTCCAAATACGATTTCTGGTTATTTTCTAATAGACGGAGACCAAGGAGTTTATAATACTTATCCCAACAATAAATTATATTTTGATTTTGTTGTTAGTCCTCCAATAAGCATCACAGGTTTAAGTGTATCGCCTACTACTTGTGCAGGTACAAATGCTACAGTAGCGTTGACCGTAACAGGTACAAGTCCTTACACTTACGCTTGGTCTAATGGCTCAACTGCAAGTAGCTTGAGTACTTCTGTAGCCGGAATATATGCCGTAACAGTAACAGGTGCAAATGGTACGAAAGATACAAAAAGTGAAATAGATATAAACTTTATTTCACAAACAGCTTTAAATCAAGTTTTGCCATCCGTTGTAA
>JAAFJZ010000527.1 GCA_013298205.1 Cytophagales bacterium | reverse complement strand
GGTACTTATACATTCCCTAGTTTAGCTACTACTACATCAGCTTTGGCTAGAATTGTTTCGAGTGGTAATTCTGATGTATGGTACACATTTACCACTCCGTTTACGATTGCTAAACCTGAATACACATTTCCTGCAAGTATATCTGGTTTAACTTTAATAGCTGGAAATGATTTCATGGTTACAGTTACAAGGCCAGCTACTCCCAATGCATCCAGTACTACTTTATCCTATTCAGTTGCGGGTATTAACGGACTTACCTCCATTGCAAATATTCCTTTAGCATCGTTTATTAACAATGTAGCTACTGTAAACTGGACGAATATACCCAGTATTACTAGTACTCTTGTTTCATTTTATGCTCAAGACGATAATAATGCTCTAATAAAAGGTAGCAGTGCAACTTTCATAATTGAAAATCAAGGAATCTCAACATTAACAGGCTTAGCTGCTTCTTATGCTCCAGGTTCATCTGCTGTATTGCCTTACACCTCTTTTGGTACTTTCAATTCAGGAAATCAGTTTATACTTGATATAGTAGATGCTATTTCTGGTAATTCTGTATTTGCTAGTATTTCTACTGTAACATCGCTTTTAAGCGGTACTTTTACTACTACAATCCCCAGTTCATTAAATATAGGCACTTATAAAATGAAAGTAAGGTCTACTAATCCTGGAAGAACATTTCTTTCTAATTCTTTTAGTGTAACTGATCCTTTCACTTTTATGGGAAATCCTAGTGGTTTACTCACACAAGGTTCAAGTTTTAACTTGCCTTTCACTATAAATTCTAATACTAAATTTAATGGAGCAAATCAATTTATTGTTGATTTATACAATTCAGCTGGAAATTCAATTGTAGTTTCTAATATTGGTAATTTATATGGAATTACGAGTTCCTCAGTTCTTATTACAATTCCTAATAATGTAAGTCAAGGTTCATATACTGTAAGAATACGTTCTACATCTCCAGTTCATGTAAAACAATTACTTTCAAATCCTTTTACAATTTCTGACGCTCTTTCAGCTCCGACTGTAAGTGCAGGTGCTTGCGCAGGTACACCTCAAAGTGTTACTGTTCCTGTTAACCCAATTGTAACCTTTACACCTGGAAATATCTTTACTGCAGAACTTTCAGATCAGTTTGGTGCATTTACCACTCCTGTTGTATTGGGTTCTGTTTCTGCTAGTGGAATTTCTGTTACTAGTGTTAATGGTATTTTACCTTCTGGCTTGGCTACTGGATCTAATTATAGAATTAGAATTAAATCTTCTAATCCTGTTGCAATTAGCCCATCAAGTAATGCTTTCCCTATTCAAGCCTTGTGTATGACTGCTACAACATCAGGTTCATATTGCTCAAATGATGTAATGAACGTTTATGTAAATGTAACAGGGCCTGTGGCTGCTAATAACAATTACATTATCAAAATGTCGGGATATTATGCTTCTGATATGACTTTGGGAACATTTGCATCTTCACTTACAGGTAATATTTTTGTTCCTGTTACCATTCCATCTGGATTGTTTAGTGGAGGCAATTACCAAGTAAAAGTAGTTACAACTAGCCCTTATTCTGAAAGTAATGTTAGTTTAGTTACGATGTTAGGTAACCTTTGTGAAATCGGTACACCACAATCTTTGGGCACGATTTGCGCAGGTAATGCTATAAACGGATCTATGTATGTGAATACTTCTGTTGCTTATAATCCAGGTAATGCATTTACAATGTCTATCTCATCTAATAATTTTGCTACTTCTACATTAATTGGTACATTCATTTCTACTGTACCAGGTAATATTGCTTATACAATCCCAGCAGGTTTTGCTAGCGGAGCTAGTTATTCATTAAAAATCGGCTCTTCTAATCCTGCAAGAACAAGTAACCCAAGTAGTTCTTTCACAATTTTCTCAGCTTGTGTACCAGCAGGTAGTCCAAGTGTAAGTCAAGTTTGTGCGGGTAATACCATTTCAGTTACCTCAAGTATCACAGGGACAATGAATGCAGGTAACGTTTATACTTTGGAAATGTCAGATGCAGGTGCAGGATTTTCTAATCCAATTACAATTGGTACTTTAAATAGTGTTGCTACAGGAACTATTACAATTCCTGCATTAATACCAAGTACTACACCTT
>JAAFJZ010000515.1 GCA_013298205.1 Cytophagales bacterium | reverse complement strand
AGCTAACGTAAATGAAAGTAAAAACAAACTTTAATCAAAAATATGAATTAAAATGGAACAAAATCTTTAAAATGAAAATTTCTTTTAATAACATATGATAATATTTTTATAGTTTTGAAAAAAAAAGTAATTTATTTTTAAACCCATTTAAACCAATCATATGAAAAAGACTTTACTCATCATTTCATTTTTAATTCCTTTTGCATTACATGCACAAACAAAAGTTGTTATCGGCTTGAAAGCTTCAGGCTTAATTGCTATGAACGATATCAATACAGATGTAAAAGGCTTAGTCGTTGAACCTAATTCATTCGGAGTAAGATATAGTGTAGGCCCAGTTTTAGATATCATGCTTACTGATAATTATGCTTTTCATACAGGACTTTGGTTTACAGCAAAAAGATCTGGGCATATTTTGCAACAAACTCAAGATTTCGCCAAAACTGAATTACAATATGTGCAACTTCCTATTGCTATGAAGTTTTACACTGATGAATTAATAGATAATTTTAGGTTGTACTTTATAGTAGGTGTTACAGCAGATTTAAAAGTCAGTGAATTAACTTCTTTCGAAAATAAAATTACAGGTAACAAAGAAAAAGAAAGTACTTCAAGTTATTTCAACACTTTCGATATAGGAATATTAGCAAGTGCGGGTGCGGAATATAAAATAGGTGATAGAACTGCTTTATTTGGAGGTTTTACTTATAATAGAGGTTTAATTCCTTCGCAATTCGAAGCTGTTGCCAAAACTGCTACTGGAAACACAAATTATGTTATTAAATCCCAATTGAGCCTTTTTTCATTGGACATAGGGATTAGATTCTAATAAAACTTCTATGTAAAATTTTAGGGTGTCTTGTTCGCTTTGATTTAAAAGATACCCTATTAAAAAAAATCCTTTTTTTTAATTTAAAAACCTAGTTATTAACAAGTTAAAAGACAACTTATAGATTAGATTTTTTTCATTTTATAATCCATTATTTTCTTTTGTTTTAAAACATTACCTTTGCCCTTCTTAATTACCCTTTCAAATTTATTATAGTTGCAATTCGAAGAACTAAATTTAATTCCGCCTATACTGTCGGCATTACAAAACGCTGGTTATAAGCAAGCTACACCCATTCAAGAAAAAAGTATTCCTATTATTTTAGCAGGAAGAGATCTCTTGGGTTGCGCACAAACAGGTACTGGAAAAACGGCTGCTTTTGCCATTCCTATCATTCAAAGGTTGCATACCCAAACCAAACCCAATAAAGCAATCAAAGCCTTAATTCTTACACCAACACGAGAATTGGCAATTCAAATTCAAGAAAATATTGAAATTTACGGGCAGTTTACACAGCTCAAACATTTGGTTATTTTTGGCGGAGTTTCACAAGTGCCTCAGGTAGATAAACTTAAACAGGGTGTAGATATTGTGGTGGCTACGCCCGGTAGATTGATGGATTTGATGAGCCAAGGATTTGTAAAGCTAAATGACTTACAGATTTTGGTATTAGATGAAGCCGATAGAATGTTAGATATGGGTTTTGTGCAAGATGTAAAACGCATTATCGCTAAAATCCCATCTCAAAGGCAAACTCTTTTCTTTTCGGCTACAATGCCCAAAGAAATCCTTCTTTTGGCAAATTCTATATTGAATAATCCTGAAAATGTGGAGGTTGCTCCTGTTTCCTCGACTGCTGAAAAAGTAGAGCAACAAGTTTTTTGTGTAGAACAAAACCACAAAAAATCTTTATTGGCACATTTACTAAAAGACAAAAGTGTAATCAGTGCTTTAGTTTTTACTAGAACCAAACATGGTGCAGACAAAGTTGTAAAAGATTTGTTAAGAATAGGTGTGGGTACTGAAGCCATTCATGGCAATAAATCACAAAATGCACGACAAAGGGCTTTAAATAATTTTAAAGACGGCACGACTCGAGTTTTGGTGGCTACCGATATTGCTGCCCGTGGTATAGATGTAGATAATCTGAGCCATGTGATCAATTATGAAATTCCCAATATTCCTGAAACGTATGTGCACCGCATTGGCAGAACAGGTAGGGCGGGTGCAAGCGGCATCGCTTATTCTTTTTGTGGGTCTGAAGAACAAGAATATTTGAGAGATATTGAAAAACTTATTGGCAAAAAAATACCCAAAACACCTTTAAATCCATTTACAGTAGAGTTTACT
>JAAFJZ010000516.1 GCA_013298205.1 Cytophagales bacterium | reverse complement strand
GCAGCATTAGAACCAGTTTCAATATCTTCTTTGTATTCAAAACCTGGATCACAAAAATTGGCTTTCATATCCGTAAAACCAGGTAAAAGTATTTTGTCTTTACCATCAATGATTTGGGATTCGGAATCATTGATATTTTCAGAAATTTTACAAATTATACCATTTTCACAAAGTACATCAAGCGTTTGAGGCTGATTGTTTTCATGAATAATGTTGATATTTTTTATGAGTATTTTCAACTTGATTTAATTTGGAAAATATTCCATTTGCTTTAAGTATGACAAAATTATTAATTTGAGATTCAAAACCCAAATTTGCTTGGAAATGAAATCAAATAAAGACTATTTTTTTATTTTTCCTAAGATGATATTTTCTTTTCCAGAATAAGTGCCTAAAACTTCGATTTCGAGATAGTTGTAAATTTCTATTAATAAACTAATATCAAATACATGGTGATGCATAGCACGGGTTTCAAAATTATTTAAGTTTCTTTTGGTAATATCTTCTTTCGAGCCTGCTTTTGTATCCAAATCAAAAACGGTATCTGCTAAAATTTCATCTAAATGTGTTAAATCTTTTTCATCTGTGTTTTGAATATAATCTTCAAGTAAATGAGAAAATAGTGTAATTTTTCTGTTTTTATCAAAGCAAAAATCTTTGTTTGGCAAAACCAAAAGAATCAAACCTCCTTTTTGGGTAACTCTTATCCATTCTTTTAATGCTTTTAAAGGATTTGCTATATGCTCTAAGCAATTGGAAGAAATAACAAAGTCGTATTTATGGTTTTCAATTTTATTTAAATCTGTAGCCTCAGATACAAATTGGTATCCAAATTTATTTTTATAATAGTTAAAGTTTTTACCCTTGTTAATTGTTCCCTCCCAAATCGTGTAAGTTGCGAAATTACAACCATCAAGCTCTTTAATGTATTTATAAATAGGAAATAAACCATATTCTCTAAATACTCCGCTGGGCCCACCTACTTCCAAACCTGCCAGATTATGAAATAAAAAATTGTTTTCTTTGTATATTTTAATTGGTTTGTAAGTTAAAACAAAATAAAATTTATTTATCAAATAGAGAAAACCTTTCTCTTTCCACATTTTTAAAATTCTTTTTAAAAGCATTTACTGTTATTTTAACTCGGAATTGATATTTAAAAAAAAATTAAGATAAAAAATACTTTTTATACCAATATTGAAAAACAATCAAACCCCAAACCCTTGCATGTGAATCTTCTGGGTCTTGGCTATGTAATTTATCAATTAAAGATTTTATTGCAGGATAATCAAAAATTCCTTGTTCACGAACAAACTCTTCTGATAAGAGCTCTTTTCTAATTAATGAATCAAGTTCGTTTTTTAACCAAGACAAAAGTGGTACTTCAAATCCCTTTTTAGGTCTTTGGTACAACTCGTTTGGCAGATGTTCTTTAAAAGTATCTTGAACAATTCGTTTACGCATTTGCGCATTAATTTTGAAATCTGGAGCTAAGCTATTTGCAAAATTTACAACTGAAACATCAAGGAATGGGCTTCTTAATTCTAATCCATTTGCCATAGACATCATATCGGTTTTGAAAAGCATATCATAAGGCAAAACCAATTCAGTATCAGAAAGTAAAAAAGTGTTTATATCCGAACTTTTTTCATAATGCGTTAAAAACTTTTCATTATGATTAGGATTAAATTCATTTCTTAATTTTGGAGTTAAGATGCTAAGCATTTCCTTATCGTTGCTTATGCAACACATTTTCCAATATCTTTCTTTTGGAGAATATTTTGATAAAGAGGCAAATTTGTCAAATTGTCGAAACTTATTAAATAAAGTATTGTTTCTTGATTTTGGTAATGCTTTCCATAATGGCGAAAGTGCACTAATCGTTTTACTTTTCCAATTGGGATGATTAAAACCGTATTCTGCTTGATGTTTGTTGTAGCCACTAAAAATTTCATCTGCCCCATCACCAGAAAGTGCTACTTTAATATGTTTGCGTGTATTTTTACTTAAAATGTATACCGCAAGGGCTGAACTATCAGCAAAAGGTTCGTCAAGATAATCTAATACTTCAAAAAGAGAATCATACAAATCGGAATTGCTTAGTGAAAAAACCGTATGATCAGTTTTGCACTTTTTGGAAACGGCTAAAGCAAATGGCGTTTCATCAAAGAATGGCTCA
>JAAFJZ010000514.1 GCA_013298205.1 Cytophagales bacterium | reverse complement strand
CAATGCCTAAATTGTGTTTATCTTTTCAATTTCTTTCATCAATCTATCCGTTTCGGCTAAAGCCACAATGATTTTTTGATAATGCAAAATGTCGTCAAACTCAAGTGTTCTTTCTTTGCGGTCTTTGAGCCACTTTTGGGCTGGTTGATAGCCTCCAATGTAAAAGTCCCAAGCTACTTGCGGTACGTTGGCAAAATACTGTGTATCGTTGATGTAAACTTTACCGTCTTCATATTTTGTTTTACCAACTGCGTTGTTGCCGTCAATTGGATATTGCGTAATATATTTGTCAACGATTGGGCTTTCTAATAAATGTATTTGTCTTATTGCTCCGCCCAATTTTACCAATTGCCAAAACGTGTTTTTATCTTTTGGATACGGCACTCTCGGAAAATCAATTTTTAAAAACTCTTTGTATTTCTCACGGTAAGCAGGCGAATGTAAAACTGCATAGATGTAATCTAAAATATCTATCGGGGCAAAGACCTCCCCCGACCCCTCCAAAGGAGGGGAGCTTGTCTCTTCATCATTTTGAAAATCTATTTTACTATGCAGTTTTTCTATTGTTTTTAATGCTACAGATTCGGGATGGGCAAAGACTTCTTCATTCGTAAACCTAATGACTTCGTAACCAAGTTCATTTAATCTAGCTGTTCTAAGTTCATCATACTCTTTTTGCTGTAAGTGTATTTTTCCATCAATTTCTATCACAGTTTTCTTACTTAAACAAACAAAATCTGTAATAAAATCATCAATGATATGTTGTCTTCTTATTTTATAACCTGTTTTCTTATTTCTAAAATATTCCCACATTACTTTTTCCGCCTCCGTTGGGTTTTCTTTTAAATGATCTCTCATCTGTTTGATAAGTAAATAATTCTTTGGATTAGCAGTAATATATCCAGGTTGCGAAAGCCCCTCCTTTGGAGGGGTTGGGGAGGTCTTTTCGGACACAAAAGTTAAACCTACTTTTTCTGCTATTTGCTGTACTATTTCTGTGTTTAGATTTGGTGTTCGTTCTGCTGTTTGCCCGATGGTTTGTTGGGCGGTAGTTTCGGGATACAAATAAAGTGGGAAGACATAAGTTGAATCCGCAGCACTATCTAAGATATGTAAATCAGTAATAGAACTGGTAATGAACATATATCCTAAACTTAATTGACGGCTTTTCTTAGAAACAACTAATCCAAAATTACTTTTGCCAAAATGTTTATTTATTGCATAAACTGGATAAGCTAAAAACCCTTTTGATTTATTTGTGAAATATGTCCATTTAATATCAAAAGGACGATAGTTTATTTTTTGTAAAAACTTATCATCTGTTCCGAATTTTGATATATTTTCCCGAGCATAGACTAGTTTTTTATCTCGACTTTCTGAAACTTCGGTTCTATATTTTAGTTTGAGTTCAGCATCAGGTAAATTTTTAAAATCATTCAATACTTCTATCAAATCATTTTTACTAAATTTTATTGCAGTTTCATCTCGTTTAGAACAAACACCAACACCATTTAAATCAAGTAAGCTATCAATTTTAATAAAAGTATCGTATTCCTTTTGTGAGGAAAAATCCTTAGGAACTAAAAAGAAATTTGGTTCATTGGGGTTTAATTCTTTCCAGTTGACAGAGTTAATGGAATTCTCAAATAAGAAATCATATTTGAATTCTCGTTTACCATATGAATCATAATACAAGACTTTTGAGAATTCATTTTTCTTTTTCTTACCTGTTTTTACAAAAATATTTATAGAAACACCCTGCATAATATCAAATACGTTTTGGTCTATACCACCGTCTTGGGCAGTTTCTTTTTTCTTGCTGTTACCGTGTAAATTTATGTTATAAACTTTATCATAGGTTCTCAACAAATTCCAACGCATACCACGAAATGAAATGCTATCCAGAAAACTGTTATCAGTAATAAATGCTAATACACCGCTACCATTCTGCTCAATAAAGTGCTGCCCATAACGTAAAAATTTCACATAGTCATTATTTAGCCATTTGGTGTCTGGTATTTTTTGACCATTATGGTCTGTTTTATATATATCAATTAGGGTTTCAATCCATTTACCACTATTTGCACTTTCTCCACTGTAAGGCGGATTTCCAATAACACACATTACAGGCGTATCACGTTTTATTTGGTTGGCTTCGTTCGCTTCCGCACTTAACCAATTGG
>JAAFJZ010000512.1 GCA_013298205.1 Cytophagales bacterium | reverse complement strand
TGAGTACAACAATGCGTATTTTCCTGTGATTTTCGAAACGGAAGAGCTACTTATAAAGGCAAAAAACGCATTAGCTGAAAACCAAATTAGTGCAAGACGTTATTTTTATCCGTCTTTGAATACCTTGCCGTACTTGAAAGAGTATAAAGTTTGCAAAGTATCGGAAGATATAGCCAAACGAGTGCTGTGTTTACCTTTGTATGATAGCTTGGAAATAGAAACGGTCGAGAAAATCTGTAATTTGATACAATTATGAAAATAGCTATTATGCAGCCGTATTTTTTTCCTTACATTGGTTATTTTCAGTTGATCAATGCTGTAGATACTTTTGTTATTTATGATGATGTGAATTATATAAAGCAAGGATGGATAAATAGAAATCGAATTTTATTGAATAATATAAGCTATTTATTTACTTTGCAATTAAATGGTTCGAGTTCATTTAAGAAAATAAATGAAATAGAACTTGGTGTGAACAGACATAAAATACTCAAAACATTTAAACTTGCTTATAATCATGCACCTTACTTTCATATAATTTTCCCAATAATTGAAGAGATTTTATTGAACGAAGAAAAAAACCTTGCAAAGTTTGTAGAATTTTCAATAAAAAAAATATCAAAAATATTAGATACAAATACTCACTATGTTCTATCATCAGAAGTTGAAAAAAATAATGAGTCAAAGGGACAAGAAAAAGTTATCGAAATCTGTAAGAAATTAGGTGGGGATACATACATTAACACGATTGGTGGTCTGGATCTTTATGGTAAAGTTGAGTTTAAAAGTGCTGATATTATTTTACAATTCTTAAAAACAAATCCGATTGTTTATAAACAAAACAATAATGAGTTTATTCCTAATCTTTCTATACTTGATATTTTGATGTTTAATTCAAAAGATGAGGTAAAGGAGATGCTTAATAACTATAACTTAGTTTAAAAATTATCACGACACTTTAACTTATTGTATGGAAACTTTTGAGAAAATTCACTTCTTAAGAAGAATGATTCAGATAAGAATCTTTGAAGAAAAGCTTACTGAATATAAACTAAATAGAAAAATTAACGGACCTTTACACTGTTGTATAGGGCAGGAGGCTGTTTCTGTTGGAGTGTGTTCTGCTCTATCAGATAATGATTATATTGTCGGAAATCACAGATCACATGGTTATATGATTGCAAAAGGAGCAAACATAAATTTATTAATAGCAGAAATTTTTGGCAAAAATACAGGTACCAATGGCGGAAAAGGCGGTTCTATGCACGTTAATGATACTTCGGTTGGGGGGTTAGGCTCTTCAGCTATAGTCGGCTCTGGAATCCCCATAGCTTGTGGAGCAGCCTTCGCTTCGATGTATAAAGATAAAGGCAATATAGCTTGTGCTTTTTTTGGTGATGGAGCAGTTAATGAAGGCGTTTTTAGCGAATGCCTTAATTTAGCTTCTATTTGGAAACTTCCTGTATTATTTATACTAGAAAATAATGGTTTTGCAGTAACGACAGCTTTAGATGACGTTTCGTTTACTTCGGAATTATATCATCGGGGCGAGCCTTATGGAATCAAGAGCGTCCAAGTTGATGGACAAGATGTTGAAGAGGTTTATAATGCTACAAAAGATGCAGTTACCTCAATAAAGCATGGAAATGGTGCAGTGTTTATTGAAGCCAAAACATACCGTTTTCACGAACATCAAGAAGGTGCGGCTTATGCTCGCATGGCTGATGTTGGGTATCGTAATAAACAGGAACTTGCTTATTGGATAGACCAAAAAGACCCTATAAAACTTTATAAAGATAAGTTAATAGATAAGGGCTTGATAACAAATTCCGAGGTTGAATCTATTTATTCTGAAGAGGGAATAAAAATAGATAAAGCTATTGAATTTGCAAATGAAAGTCCTTTTCCAGACAATAGTGAAGCCTATCAAAATATTTTTATCAAATAAAAACAAAGAAATGGAAATTAGTTACGGAGAGGCTATAAGAGAAGCCTTATATCACGAATTACAAAACGATGATTCAGTTGTTTTGTTTGGTGAGGATCTACAACACAATATCTATGGTTATACTAATAATTTAACAAATATTTTTGGAAAAAAGCGTGTGATAAATACACCTTTATCCGAAGCTGCTATTGTTGGAACTGCTATTGGTGCTGCTATGTGTGGGTTAAAAGTAATTGTGGATTTAACAGTTGCT
>JAAFJZ010000511.1 GCA_013298205.1 Cytophagales bacterium | reverse complement strand
AAAATTTAACTGGTGAAAATAAAAAACTATTTAATGAAGCCAAAAAAAGTTTAGAGTATGAGGAATATGAAAACGCATTAAAAAATCTTGAAATTGTACACAAAAACGTACCAGATGATTATGATGTTAACTTTACAATTGGGAAAATTTATATTATTCAAAAGCATGAAGTTAGAGCATACAAATATTTTAAAGCAGCAGAACCCAATAGTAGACTAGGTGAGTTTAACTACCTTTTGGCTTTAGCAGCAAAATATATGCACCGTTTTGATGAAGCGATTGATAATTTTAACAAGTTCAAAATATATAAAAAAGAGTTTGCCAAAACAACACCAGAGGATTTAGCCGAAATTGATTCTCAAATATCTAATTGTAAAAATGGAATTGATTTCACTGCTAACCCTAGAAAAGTTATAATCAAAAACTTAGGTCCTGGAATCAATTCAAAATACCCTGATTATGTGCCTTGTGTTTCTGCTGATGAAAGTATGATTATTTTTACTTCAAGAAGAAAAAATACTACGGGTGGTCAAATTGAAAATGATGGACATTATTTTGAAGACATATATTATTCTGTAAAAGATGATACAACATGGACTTCAGCTTTACCTATAAACGGTATTGATATAAACACAGAAAGTCACGATGCAGCTATTAATATTTCTCCAGATGGTCAAAAGTTATTTGTTTATAAATTGCCTAAAGGAACTGGCGTAGGAGATATTTATTCAAGCGATTTGAAAGGAAACGTATGGAGTGAACCAAAATCTTTGGGAAATAATGTGAACACATCAGCTTGGGAACCTAGCGCAACCATAAATGCAACTGAAGATTTATTATTTTTTACCAGTAACAAAAAAGGTGGATTTGGTGGTAGAGATATTTATGTATCCAAAAAACAAATGGATGGAACTTGGGGTGTAGCAAAAAATCTAGGAAATAAAATTAATACCCCAGAAGAAGAAGACGGGCCTTATCTACACGTAGATGGTAAAACCTTGTATTTTAGCTCAAAAGCTCATAATACGATGGGCGGTTTTGACATTTTTCATTGTACAATTGATCCTATCTCAGGAGAAGTTCTTTCTGATCCAGTTAATATGGGTTATCCAATTAACACAGCAGATGATGATATATTCTTTGTTTGGTCTGCTGATAATAAAAGAGCTTATTTTTCGTCAGAAAGAGAAGGTGGATATGGAGAAAAAGATATTTATGTGATGAGTATTGATAATGCAGAAGAATCTAAGCTAGTGGTTTTAAAAGGAAAAATTAAAAGTTGTGATTTGAATAAACCTATTACTGCTACAATTACTGTTACAGACAATACAACAGGAAAACCAATTGGAATTTATACTTCTAATGCTAAAACTGGTAAATATACTGTGATTTTGCCATCTGGTAAAAATTACGGTATAGCTGTTCAAACAGATAATTACCTATTTAATTCAAAAAATATTGACATTCCTGACTTAAAAGGTTATCAAGAATATCAAGACACGATATGCTTAAAACCTATAAAAGTTGGTAGTAAAATTGTTCTTAGAAACGTGTTTTTTGATACAAATAAATCTGATCTTAAAAACGAATCTGTAGCTGAACTTGATAGACTTGTAAACTTATTAAAAGAAAATCCTACCATTAACATTGAAGTTTCAGGACATTGTGATAGCGATGGAAATGATGATTACAATCAGAAATTATCGCAAAGCAGATCTAAATCTGTTTATGAGTATTTAATAGCAAAAAGTATAGCATCTTCAAGATTGGCTTTCAAAGGTTATGGCGAAACAGCTCCAATGGTTCCTAATGATACTCCTGAAAATAAGGCTTTAAATAGAAGAACCGAAATTAAAATCATGAACTAAATTTTATGTCTGATTATTTATTTTTATAATATTTTTCATGTTTTTTATTCAATCTAACTTTTGGTAATTAGCTTATTGAAATTTTAACTTATTCCAATAAAAAATTAATTAGCTTAAATTAAAAAAATCCTTAATTTTGGTTCATTATTCTACAAACTATCAATCTATTTTCAATCTCTTTGTGAAAATTGTTAATAAGCAATCTTTTTTGATTACCTTCTTTATGTTGATTCTGAGTTTGTTTTTTTTTTTTAAAATTCTTTTTCGCATAAAAAATATTCCTTTCTTCAAACTTTTACCTATAATTTGTTCATTATTATTTTTTACAAATAATGCTTTTT
>JAAFJZ010000510.1 GCA_013298205.1 Cytophagales bacterium | reverse complement strand
GTATTGGCGACTTAAGATTAAATCCGAAAGCCAGCCCAAAGGTTTTCTTTCAGTTCAAAAAGAACAACCAGTTACAACCGATTTGGAGATTATCTACCCCAATGGCGTTAAAATTAAGCTTGATAGCAAGCTACAAACCGAATTATTGCATCAATTAATCCGTTTGTACTGATGTTTAGTTTGAGTTCGGGGCACGATTTCCAGTATTATGCCTCCCCTTGCGATATGCGCAAGGGCTTTGATTCGCTTTGCGGTATCGTACGCCATGAATTGAGAGGCGAACCTTGCTCGGGACAGGTTTTTATCTTCATCAATAAACCCCGAAATACCACCAAACTGCTGCATTGGGAAGCTGGAGGTTTGGTTATTTACCATAAAAGGCTTGAGAAAGGCACCTTTGCTTTGCCCAAACTCAAGGCAGGACAAACACAAATTTCGTGGGCAGATTTGGTTTTGATGATAGAAGGAATTACAATCGAAAAAATAGTTCAGAAACCTCGTTTTCATCTCAAAAAAACATAAAAAATAATTGCTATTTATTAGGTGTAAATCGAATAAAAATGTGTAATTTTATGCCATCGAAACAAGTGTAAATATATTGCTCAAAGGTACTGAAACGCCTATTTTAAAGGAAATTTCTTCTGAAATTAAGCCTATAGTAAGCACTGTAACTACGCTTGAACAAGACCTAAAAATTATCGTTCAAGATGCAGTTTTAACGGCTCAAATTGAAGTTGTTTTAGCTGCCAAACACACCACCGTATTAGCCCAAAAAGAAGATAAAATAGCCTCTCAAAAAGAGCATATCGCCAAACTGGAACGTATGCTCTTTGGGCAAAAAAGAGAACGATTTGAAGCTCCTATTGCCCATCAACTGCCCTTGCCCTTTGACATGGATGCCGAGGTAATAGCGGTTTTAGAAAAGGAAGTAGCCAAAAAGATAGAAGCTAAGCAAGCTAAAGCAAAGACGCAATCTAAGCATAGAGGTCGTACACCCCTACCTGAGCATTTAGAAGTGCGTGAAACCATCATCGAACCAGATGTAGATACCACCGAAATGGTTTGTGTGGGACAAGAGATTACCGATGAACTGGGTTATCAGCCTGAAGTATTTTTTATCAAACGCACGATTCGCAAAAAATATGCTCCCAAATCAGGTGAAGGCAAGTTTGCCATAGCTCTTTTACCTGATAGATTGATAGAAAGGGGAATTGCGAGTACAGAATTAGTTACCCAGATTATTGTAGATAAATACATTTACCATATCCCCCTTTATCGCTTCCAAAAGCGGCTCTTGCTAGAAGGAATCAAGAAAAGTGATGTCTCATTAGGCGATTGGGTGGCAAAGGCACTAGATGTGCTGGATATTTTGTATGGTTTTTTAATCGAAAAAATCAGGGCTAAAGGCTATTTGCAGGTGGACGAAACGACTTTAAAAGTGCTGGAAAGCGAGAATAAGGGCAAATCCCATTTGGGATACTATTGGGTGTATAATAGTCCGGTGGATAATACCCTTTTTTTTGAATACCATCCCAACCGCAAAGGCGAAAATGTGAATGAAACACTCAAAGATTTTAAAGGCTATTTGCAAACCGATGGTTACAGTGGTTACCATCAAATAGGCAAAAAAGATACCGTTACCCACCTGTGTTGTCTAGCTCATGCACGTAGGAAATTTGAGGAATCATTAGAAAATGACAATATAAAATCCTCAAAGGCAATGGTTTACATTCAAAGTTTGTACGCCATAGAAGCCCAAGCAAGAGAAGAAAAACTGAGCCCTGAGCAGAGAAAAGAGCTTAGGCTCACAAAATCATTGCCCATTTACAATGCCTTTGGCAAATGGATGTACGAGGAGCTTCCCAATATTTTACCCAAGAGCAAAATCGGACAAGCCTTTCAATACACCCTAGCTAGATGGGAAGAATTAGGTAATTATATGCTCGATGGCAATTTGGAGATAGACAATAATTTGGTTGAAAACGCCATTCGTCCTGTAGCATTGGGGCGCAAGAATTATTTATTTGCAGGCACACACGAGTCGGCCCAAAGAGCAGCTATCATGTATACCTTTTTTGGAATCTGTCAGAAACAAAATGTAAACCCCAGCAAGTGGCTAAACTATGTGCTAAACAGAATACAATCCACATCTATACAAAAATTAGAGGAGCTTTTACCCCAAAATTATAAAGGTTGATATGGGGTTGGTCGA
>JAAFJZ010000509.1 GCA_013298205.1 Cytophagales bacterium | reverse complement strand
TGCCTGCGTTCAAATTTGGTTGAGCACTACCATAAGCTAGTTTTTTTAAATTATCTGTTTGTATTTGAAGATATTCCCACAAATAGTCCGTTATAACCATTGAAGTATCAATATCAAATAAAACCGCACACGCTTGGTTGGTCGAGGCTTCAACACCTAGTTTTGCAGTTTTTCCAATTGTCGCACCGTACATCGCAATAATAATACTTCCTTTTTTATACAGTTTTGCACTGCTATTTTTCAATGCTTCTTCTGTGATTTTCTCTTCTGTGTCGAATAATATATCATTATTCAATTCACCTGTTTTAATCCAAGGAATGTTACCTCCTTCATAGTATTCCTTTCGGCTTCTGGATGGTGTCCCTCCACTACTTATTTTGCATAACTCATTTATAGAAACATCCTTATAAATTCTATTATCGTTGTTTTTTAACCCTATAAAATCTAAACCCCATTTCACGAGGTCGGAATAATCCACAAATTGTAATCCTATGCTTTTTACTCTTTGTTTTTTGTTATTAATGCTAATTCCTAATTCGCTTAAAAAATACAATTCGATTTTATTTTCTAAATCTTCTGCATTCTTTTTTAAGGCTTCCGCATTGTTTATCTTGTCTAAAAAGTTATTTACGATTTTATCTTGTTCTTCTAATTTTGGTAATGGAATTTTTTGATTTAAAAACATATCAATATCCATTCGCTGCCTGTTAGTTGTGCCGCTACTGCAACTTTGAGCAAATTTGATAAACACTTTGGTTGTAGTAATCAATAACAAGAATTGAGGATTAATCTTTTTTGTGTTTACATCAAACAGAGGAAAGTCGTTCGTTACAATAGCATTATCTAATTCACTAGGAATAATGCCGAATGCTCCATTTCTCGCATCAATTTTTGAAATAATGAACTGACCTGCATTTGCACGATATTGTTTCTTAGTGCCAATGTTTACGCCTTTTTCAGTATCTCTAAGGATAACTCCATTGTTGTTGATTTTAACAGTAACACGATTATACTCTTTATCATCTTCAATATTGACAATATTTCTGCTCTTAATTAGAAAATCTCCAATTTTGGCTTGCTCATATTTGTTTGAGTAATTAAATTTAGCATCAAGCAAGCCTTGCACACTCCAATTCTCCAATAGAATTAGGTCAATGTATTTTAAGTATGTATTTGCTGTCGCTTGCATTAATACTTAGATTTATTGTAAAACACTTCGGGTTCAGAAACTACACCATCAACTATTCTTACTCTTCCAATTTCTTCGTTTGCAATTTGGTAGTTGATTTCTTTTATGTAAGTCGTCCAAAGTTTATTTTTTTCACGATATGTTTTAAACTCTTTAGCCAAAGGCTCTAACTCATTTTCTATTTGCGAACCTGTACTGCTTATTCCAGCCTTTTCAACCTCTGCAATCGGAATTTGATAGTTGAATTCTTTTTTGATTTGGGCTTTAATTTCAAATAGAATTGTATCTTCAATTTGCTTTAATTCTGCCCTTAATTTCTTTTTCTCTTCATTGTTCGGAGCTTCTTTACCTTTCAATTCAAGTTTAACAAGAATTGGTTTTGTTTTAGGTTCGTATTTTTTTGTAATATCTTTTTCTGCTTTTGCAGAAACTGATTTCCATTTTTTCACTTCTTCTTCTGTGAATTTTTTGAAGAATAGCAAGCTTGGCTTTACGGTAGCACCACTAGCGATAAAAACATCTTGAGGAATGGAAGTGATAAGCAAAATTTTGGCTCTGCTCTCTACATATTCTCTAATCTTTTGTAAGTTAGTGTTATTCAAAACACCTTCGGGTAATACAATACCCATTCTTCCGCCAGGCTTTAACAAGTTTAAACAGCGTTCTATAAACAACACTTCTGTAAGTGAACTCATACTGCCAGTTTCGTATAAATCCAATAATGGTTTATCAATATTGTTGTTTACTTGTTTTAATGCTTCATCATAATCGCTTCCGTATCTTTTACGGTATTTTTTAATTCTTTCAATGTCGGTGTATTTGTCGGCTTCTGTAATTTTTAATGATTTCTCAACCCTGCTTCCAAAAGGTGGATTAGTGAGTATAATGTCAAAACGATTTTCAAAAATTCCATTGACATTCAATAGACCGTCATTGTGATGCACACCACCGTGTCCGTCACCGTGCATAATCATATTCATTTTTGCAGTTCGGCTCATTCTCGGGTTGGCGTCTGTTCCAAAAA
>JAAFJZ010000051.1:1946-10896 GCA_013298205.1 Cytophagales bacterium | reverse complement strand
CATAAAGCCAATAGTACTTTTCATCTTTTCTTTCTACGAAATGAACAAATGAAATTGCATCTTCAACAATATGAATGTTGTCGCTTGGTGTAACTACTAAAAGTTGCAAATGAAGCTGTTTACAAAGGGTAATTAGGTAACGAGCCTTATCTTCATCTTGTGCCTTAAATGCTTCATCAATGGCAATGAAACGAAAGGAGTTTGTTTGTAATCCTTCTTTTGTCAGTCCAAATTGATAGGCAATTGCAGAACCTAAAATTGTATAAGTCAATTGTGCTTTTTCACCGCCTGAAAGTTGCCCCATATTTTCATAAGTCTTGAACTTCTGATTTGTTTCCTTGTAAAATTCTTCTGCTTTGTAACTAAACCAAGAACGAACTTCCATTACTTTACTTCTCCATTCTTCTTTCTCCAATTTTTCAAAAAATGGTTGAATATTATTTTCAAAATGTATTCTTCTGCCATCTTCTCTTGAATCTAAATCTTTGATATTAGGAATTGCATTATCTAATATCTTTTTAAATTCGAGAACCTCATCGCTTATCTTGTTCGAAGCAATAATTTGTATAAAAGTGGTTGGATTACTTTTAAAGTCGATTTCTTTTAAGGAATAATTTAATTTATCAATATTTTCCTTTATAGCATCTTTCCAATTATTGAAAAAAGTATTGAAAGACCCTATTTTATAAACATAGTCGCCAATAATGTGCTTGTCAAAATCCTTTTGGAATCTTGGCAAATCATCTTCCTTCATTTTTTGAAAAAGCGATTGATACTCCTCAATCAAATCTAAATGGGTGGAATCGGGCAATCTACTTACATCAGAACGCCAGTCTTTAAATTTCTTAGTGATACGTTCATCGGGTTGCTTAAATGCGTTTATTTTTATTCTAACTTCTGCTTCTAAATTCCCTTTCTTTTTATTGAGTTGTCCACTTTTAACAGTGGTATCACTTTGAAATGAAGTTTGTGTTTCTTTAATAGTTGAGTAGATTACATTTAGTAATTGAGGATTGGAATTTTCAAATTCACTCGTATCAATAACTCCGTGAGGTTCAATAATTTCTTTATTTTCTTTTATGTTATTTTCTATGGTCTTGATTGAATTACCTAATTGAAATATTTCTTGACTTTTATTCCAAATTTCTACATCTGTTAATTGTTTTAAGTTGGCTTGAACATTCTTTAGCTGCTCTTGTAAAAGCTTTACTTTGTTGTTTGTAGCTTCCAACTTTTTCTTTTCATCTTCCTTATCCTGAATTTGAACAGCATAAGTTTGCCAATCAATATCATCATATTTAGTGTAAGTAGAAAAGATACTAAAGCAATCATCCCTTAAAGTTCCAAGACTTTTAATAAGTGTATTGATGGCTGTTAAGTCCTTTTTATTAGTTTTTTGTAGTGATTGAATTGTATCAAAATCATTTTTTAGTTTGGCAATTTTCTCTCTGTTGTCCCAACCTAAAACATAATTTTCCTTTTTTGATATATCTGGTCTATCGTCTTTTTCGTGTCTACCTTTCTTGAATTTAGTTAGTCCGTTTTTTGTAACCACCATTTCACGAAATCTATCAAATTCGGATAGACTATCAACGCAGTTGAAATTGAACTGGTTTGATAAACAATCTTCTATGTAATCATTATAAACGGTTTTTGATTTTATTTCTACTTTGTTTACTAAAGAATTTTGTTCAAAATCCTTGCTTTTGAAATTCTTTAAATAGTCCTGTCTTTCAAATTTATCATACCTAATTCTTCCTCTCAGATTTTCCTTGTTTACAAACTCATTTACTTTGTAGTAGTATTTTTCAGGAACAATTAATCGTAAAGCAAAATTGTGTAATATTTTTTCAACTGATAGTTCCCACTCTTTTTCTTCTTCACGAACCTTTATAAGTTCTCCAATAAAAGGTATTTCTTCTTTCGTTGCTCCAACAAAAGCTATAATATCTTCACGTATTTCTGCGACTCTACCTGAAATATTGTTTTTGTTTTTTTGAAGTGCTTGTATAGTTGAAACAATCTCTTCGCTTTCTTTAACTAATCGCTCTTCTTCGTTTTTAAGTTTTCTTTGATTCTCAGTTTCAGTATCAATTTTTAATTGATAGTCATTCTTTTTGCTCTTCGCTTTTTCCCTATCTTCTTTAAATATATCAAGGCTCGGATTTGTGGAAAGTTCAATTCGTTGTGCTATTTTGTTATAGTCATCTATTTTTGCTTTTCTTGAATCTCTATTTTTTTCTAATTGCTTAATATCCTTTTCTAACTCTTTGATTTTATTGTAAACCTCTTCACGTTCAATTGAAAGTGCGATACTCCTTTCTTCACCCTTTAATATTTCTTCTTTCTCTTTTAAAACTCTCAATTCTACATTCAGTTCTTCTAATTGTAATTTGCTTTTCGATAATTCCAATTCAAACAATTCAACTGTTTTTTTTGCGAACCAATAAACCGCCATTTCTTTTGACTTGTCAATGGTTTTAAGTTCACTTTGGATATTTGATAATTCAATTGCTATTTCATTGATTGGTGTGAGTTGTTCAATTTGCTCTTTTGCTTTTTCAATGTTCGTTTTAGCATCAATTAAGGTATCAAAACTTGATTTTAATTTGATGAATTTTTCCTCTGCATTTTCATTGTCCTCTTTATACTCCTCAAGCATATTTGTTCTAATGAATTCATCTAAATCTTCCAAAACTTTCACGCCTACTACCTGATTAAACAAACTCAATCCTTTTATTGAACGCATACCAAATACACTCGATATTCTTTCTCCATAAGAAGTTGGTCCATCAAAAAATTCAACTTTCTTTTTGTTAGAATTAGAATTGTATGTTTTATCAAGTCGCTTTTTCCAATTGCCCTTACCATCAAATTGGCTAAAATCTTTTTCAATATCCAAAGGAGCGTATGCAATTCCAAAAGCCCTATTCAATTTGCCATCGGAAGCAAACCATCGAACTTGAAAAAGGGTAATGGTCTTTTGGTCAGTATTTGAAAACGATGCCAACAAAACTGAGTAAGTGTCCTTTCCTCTCAAAGATTGTGTTGTGGTGCTTAGTTCTCCTTCACGTTGAATATTACCATAATGTCCACAAACATATGTTTCTTCGGTTCTATCGCCTTTCTTTTCTACACCTGATGATTGATTGTAAAAACGGTCTTTCTTTACTGGAACAAGTAAGGTTAGCAATGCATCAATAAAAGTGCTTTTTCCTGAAGCGTTTGCCCCCGTTAAAAGTGAATTATTCCCTTGGGGATTTATTCTAAATATTTTGTCGTGAAAAGTGCCCCAATTAAAAACTTCCATATATTGAAGTCTAAACCCAGCCTTGTCAGAACTTGTGCTAAATAGACTCAACATACCCTTGCAGTTTTGTTTTAAACTCTTGAAGAATGTCTAATGTTACCTTCTCCTTAATGATTCTTTGAATTTGATATTTTGTTTCGTTTTCTTTTTTGTTCACTTCCGACAAATAACCAAACTCAACAATTCTTTTTATGTAGCCATCTAATTCCTTCATAAATCGAACTCGGTTAAATTTTTCGGGAAGAAATAGTTCTACCTCTTCTTTTATTTCCGAATCTGTAATGAACTTTTCAAAAACTTGATATTGGGTAGGGTTGCTATCAAATTCTTCAAGACTTTGTCTTAGTACTACTAATACAATTGAAATTTCAAATCCAATTTGTCGTCTTGTTATAAGTCCTAATGTATTGCCATCACTATCTTCAAATTGTTTTACAAATGCAAATCCTTCTTCTTTTTTTACGATTAGCTCTAATCCAATTTGACTAATATAATCTTGAATTTCGGTTTGATAATTCACAACATCTTCCCAAATATTTGAGTTTCGATTTCTTTCAATTGTTCCTTTGAGCAACTTTACAATTGCCTTTGAATAGGGTTTTATGTTACTTTCTAAACTGTTCTCATTTTGTCAAAATTATTTCAGGTATTTGAATTGATTTTTTATTCTCAATATCAAATTCGATTCGTTGTTTTTTATCAGGGTTTATGGAGTGTTTAAATTCCTTCACTATACCAATATATCCGAACAGCTCTGGTAATCCCTTTTCAATTCCACCAAAATTTTCTATTACTTCTGCAATCGTGGTTTGCGATTTGTCTCTAAGGACTTCTTTAATTCTTTTCCTTAGTATTTCCTTGTCAATTGCAGAAAGGTTGAACAATTTATTAAGATGGTTTGAATGCGAAATGTTTTCGTCTGCTAATTTTGGTTTTGTTTTATATTTAAGTTCTTCGCTTTGCTCAAATGTTAGTTTTCTTTCAAATGGGATATTGATGTCAACATCTATTTCAAGTTCAAAGGAAATGTCAGGTTTTATTTTTGCCTTGCTCAATTCAATTAAAGACTTCTTAATGTCTTGAATAATATTTTTGGTAATCTCTGACTTTGAGGCTTCGTTTTCCCGAATTATTCTGCTCAATTTTTCAGCCATCTTATCGTTGGCTTTTGATACCTTTTGTCCGGACGAATGAAGATGTTTTTTCATTCCTTTTAGAAAGTAGTCCGTAATCTCAATTTCTTTTTCTTCAAGTGTTTTATACAATTCCTTTGTCAAGTTTCCCCATTCTTCTTGTAATGCAGGTGTTAGAATGAAAGTGTAAAAAGCATAAAAGCTCTTTCCTTGTTGACTGTTTTTTAACTCGTCAATTGCATCAAAAGTAAATTCAAGAATGTGGCTCTTTGTTAAGTTGCCTTCAGCGTGTTTAAGATAAATATCCTTTGTTATTTCTTTGAAGTTGTCTTCAACTTCTTTAAAGTCAGAAAGCAATTCTTTAGCCGATTTAGTCAACTGATTGAAACGAGGGACTATTTCAAAGTCTTGAAATACTTTTACATCTTCCCCAATTTTAATTCTTTGAATTTGTTGTTCTATTTCAAGTTTTTTGTCTTCGAGTAATTGTATTCGTTTTTCAACATCTTCATTTGTAAACTCAACAAGTTCTTTTAACTGATTAAATATGTTTTTGAACTTTGATTCTGCTCCAACATATTCTTCTTTTTTTAAGCTGGAAAGCCAGTCAAGCGTTTTGCTTGAATGCGATGAAAGTTCATAATATATTTCTCCTGTTTCGTCTTGGTAGTTTGTTAGAAATCCTTTGTTTGTCCAGCTCTGAACATACTTTTTAGCTTTAACTTCATAAGTGTCAGCAAAGGTAATTTCAATCTCTTCGTCAATTTCTACTTGGGCAGATTCTAAATAGTCCGCGAGTTGGTTATGTATTTTTTCTGATGAAATTGTCCCTTGTTGATTTGAAAATGTATTAAGTAAAAAAGTGATAATAACCTCTCTGTTCCGAAGTTTCAGAAGGTCAACGCTTGGTGAGTTGTTTAATATGTCTGCTATTTTTGAACTGTCAATCATTAGTCGTGGCGATGTTGTGGGGTGGCAAAATTTAACTCTTTTGGTTTTGCGAAGAGTTGGCTTGTGTGTCGGGCAAAACCGAATGTGCTAAATGAGCGGTTGGTTTTCTGTCTTGTATGTATTTCTGTTTATTTTTTCTGTCGGTTTAATGTTAGCACTGTCGGTCGTCCCAGGGTGACGCATAACGTTTTGCGGCTTGGCGAAGGTGGCGATTTTTACCACAAATGTTGATGCGGAGAACCAAACTTTGATTAACCACAAAACTGTCTGCGGAGCACTGAACCGCCACTTTTGCCAAACCGCTGTTATCGGCTGGCATTCTTTCGTTCGTCATAGGTCGCTTATGTTTTTTACAAGTGTCAAAATACTGTTTGGGTTATTTGTGTCGTAAAACCAATTGTTGTCGAAGTCTTTAATTGTCGCTGGATTTTGGCTATTGCCAACTACCAAACTATGAAATTTTGTTTTGTTTTCTTTGGCTTTCAAAATTTGTTCTTGTGTTGTCTTGTCGAACGCTGACATAACAAAGTCTGAAAGCATAATTACATCGGCCTTTTTATAGTCTGCTGTTGTCAGCATACGAAGTGCTTCTCTCATTGCAGGAGTTGCGTCTGTCCCACCATTAAAACTCATTGATAAAAACTGTATGATTTTGTCAAGTGAATTTTTAAGGTCTGTTAGGTTTAGCGTTTCAATTCCTGTTGAAAATGAAATTAAATAGCATTTTCTATTGTCCCTTATTGCAATTTTTAGAATAGCGAAACAAAGAGTTTTTGCGACTGTTTCTGGCGTTCCGTGCATTGAGCCACTTGTGTCAACGCAAATAATAAAAGGCCCTTGTGTTTCTTCTTTTTCCTTCTGTCGTTTGTCTTGAAACTCTTCTTCTTTGAATGATAAAACCTTTGCTTGATATTCAAATGTTTGAAGTTTCTTTTCTGCAAATTTTTTGAAGAAAACAGATTGCATAGTTTCATCAGAAAGTAATGCAGTTTCAGAAGGTAACAAGCTACTCAAATCATCACTTTCTCTAATTCCTATTAAATCGGCTTTACTTGCGTGTTCCGCTTTCCATTCGGGCTTTATAGAGATGTTACTAAAAACTTCCTCTTCAAATTCCTTTTCAGCTTGTCGCATTTTACCTAACATTTCCGCAAGGTCTTTAAGTGATTTGTCCCGCTTCAAAAGTTCAGCATACCTTTTTAAAATATCTAAATTGGCTTTTTGCCAATTTCCTTTGCTCATATCCCAAAGTCTGCCTAATTCATTTGTAAAAGGCTCTAAGGCTTCTTGAAGTTTTTTAAGTTCTTCAATTTGCTTGTAAAGGTCTTCGCAAAATTTCTTTCGTTGCTCTTCAATTATTTCAAGTTCCCATTTGGTTTTCTTTTTAAAAAGTAACTCATCCCACTTTTCAGTGAAATGTTCTTTTACACTTTCAAAACTTGGCTTGTCTTTATCCTTCGTGTTTTTATCGTCTAAACTCTTTATAAATTCCTTCTCATAAAAATTATTGTCTAACTCCTTTTTATCATATGTCTGTTCAATGAAAGGATTAACAGTTTTCCAGTCGCTGTCAAACTTGGTTTTATTTGTTTTATCAAAGTCCGTTAACAGGTCGGCTTCCTTTTCAAAAGGGCTGTCCGTTTTGTTAATCTGCTTTTTAGTTTTATTTATAAAATCAAGAATGTCTTGGGTAATTTTCTCTGCAAGTTCTTTGTCTTGTTTACAAAGTTCTTTCATTGTTTCATTAGCAAGAATAATTTTAATGGCATCAGCAAAATTATCAGTATCGGAATTGGCGAAGCCAATTCCTTTTTCTGTTTCTTTTGTTATTTGCTCAAAAATTGTTTCTGCTAATTTTTTTCGTTTAGCAGGGTCGGCAATTGTGCCGAAAGTTTCAAATTTGCTAAACTGATTATCCATTTCTCAATTTTGTGTCAATTGCATTTTTTAAATCATTAAAAGTATCCTCGTCTATTTGAGTGTTTTCTTCATAATAATTCAAATCTTTAGCAAGAAAGTCATTTGATGTAGTTATACCGTGGTTTTCTAACTCGTCATATATCCATTCTTCAGTTAATTCACGAAGGTCAAATATTTTGTTTTGCAATAGTCCTTGAACTGAACCTTCAATTAAAACATCATTTTCAACATTTTCATAATAGTGTTGAATTCGATTTACTTCGAGTTCTAATTTTTCAATTTCTTTTCCAATTTGAAACAAATTATCTTCTACAATATCAGCGAACCTTTGATTAACAAACAAATTAACTCTAATGTGCTTTAGGTCATTTGATTTGAAATGTTCAATTTGAGATTTTAAATTACTTGTTGTAGTCAACACAACTTTCACTCTTTTGTCCCACTCTTTTTTAACAGCAGGATGCGGTCTTTTAGTTGCCAGCTTTTCAAAATCTTCAACAACCAATTTTTTTAATTGTCCATCGTAAACAATATGATTTGGCTTGTTACTTAATTTAACTGAATAATTTGTAGCATACTGTCTTCTGCTGTAATCATCACCTGAATTATTGTAGAATACAACATTTTTGTAATCATCGCCCAAGGCGTCATAGTCAGTGATTTTGAAAAGTGGTCTAGGTAATCCTTCAATTAAATAAAAATGCTGATAATGTTTCTTTGGAATTTGTATTGGCTTCATATGGCTAGTTTCGTCTTGAACTTCGTGCCAAAATTCTGATAGCTCTTCTTTAATATCTGTCAGATTTAGAGTTAAAGAATAGCCGTGTTTCTGAATTGCATCTTTTACAAATTGTGAAACACTTTGAATTTGTTCAGTTTCATTCCAAAGGCAGTCTTTTATTAAAAAACAGTCCATTAAGTCAACTGCGTTGCGGTCATTCAAAAAAGCTGATGTTCTTAATAGTCTTACTGTTTTTCGCCACCTGCGGTCGGAAATATAAATTTGCTTGTCTTTGTTTTCTTCTCGTTTGTTATGTTGGTCAATGTATTTGCGAATGATGTGAATTACATTAAAAATGCTGATTGGAATTTCAATGTTATCAATGTCTTTGCTCCATTTGTTGTATTCATCATTCGATATTTTCAAAAGGTCTGTAACTGTGTCGGAATATGAGTTTAATGATTTTGAAATCATATCATTGAAGTTCTGTTTGTCTTGAACACCATCTACAACAATACGAACAAGAAACCTATCCCAAAGTGCCTCAAGTCCTTCACCTTTGCTTGGAAGTTCGTTGGATGCAGAAATCAATGCTTTCATTGGAACTGGGTCAATTATAACATCTCCATTTCTGTATATTTTTTCGTTTAGGATTGTAAGTAAAGCGTTTTGAATTGAAGGTCCAGCTTTCCAAATTTCGTCAAGAAATACAACTGTCGCAGATGGTAGATAATTTTCAACAACTCTTTGATATTTGTCCTCGTCACGTAGTTGTTTAATAGAAACGGGACCAAATATTTCGTCAGGTGTGCTAAAACGGTTCATCAAATATTCAAATGAACTGCCGTCTTTGAAAGCATATTTTAGTCGTCTTGCAATTAAACTTTTTGCAACTCCTGGAGCACCCAAAAGAAA
>JAAFJZ010000051.1:0-1936 GCA_013298205.1 Cytophagales bacterium | reverse complement strand
GTTTGTCTGTTTGATGGTTGCTGTGTCGTTCGCTATGCTTGCCGATAACGGAAAAGCATTTGTGCAGGGCGGGACTTGATAGCACTCTTGCCCCACAAAGCACTAAACCAAATAGAAAGCACAAAAGTTTAATTTAGCACTTCTGCCCGCCTTGCACAAATGCAATGTTAGGCACAGTTATTCTTTCGTTTCGTTACGTAATTGCTCTATTTGTTCAACTGTTAGCTCAGTATCCTCTGCTATTTCCTCATTGGTTAAGTTACGTTTGATGAGTTTTCTAGCAATCTCAATCTTTCCTTCCTGTTTTGCTGTATAACTAACACTGTTTTCAATACGTCTGTTTTCTTGGAAACGGTTATACATTTTTTTGTCTTCCTCTGTCAAATTTTCATATCGCAACTTTTCTTTAGCTTTATCTAGACCTTTCGCCTTAAAACTATCTTTGACTTCACTATTTTTGAGAAAATAAATCCACTCGTCCAGTGTATCTGTGGCAATGTCATTAAAATTATTAATTTTTAAAATGTAGTATTTAGGGAAAATATCTGCTATTTTATCAATAGCATAATTTTTCTTTTGTAAACTCGTAGGTTTCAAAATATCGTTTTTGTGCAAACCAATAAATTCACCCTTGTATTCGTAAATATAATCTTTACCTTGTCCTAAGCCAAAATACACAATGTTGATAGAATATATTTTTTTGATTGTGCCATAAGGCTCTCCTTCTTTGATATATTCCGTAACTAATTTAGAAACACCGTACAACATACGTTGAAAATAATCTACTTCAGAGTCATTCTGAACTTCGACTAACATTAATTCATTATTTTCGGATTTTACCAAAATATCAACCCGATTATATTTATCGTATTCATCTTGTTTATTGCCCTCGCTTTCCAAAATGCTTTTAATGGTCACATCAAAGAGAAGTAACTCCGACAAAAGTCCTTCGAGAATGTCAAAATTGGCTTTGTGACGTAGCAATTTTTTCATTGCCCAATCAAAACGAATTAGTTTACTGTTCATAGTTTATAGTTTGATTTATTTACAAATTTAATAAAAAAAGACGAATATTTTATCTGTCTTTGAAACTATTTTCTATTGGCTTACATCCTCCATTGTCATACCAAGTAGTACTAAACCCCAAAAAATTATTCCAACAATTATAAGTGCTATTTGCCTGCTACTAAATGAGGTTTGTTCTATTACGATGAGGTCTTTTGAGTTTTGTTTTGCAAAATTCAAGGCTTGGAAAGGTGGAATTAAAAATACAAAACTGCCTATAGAAACTAACCAGAAAGGGTCAGGAAGTTTAGTTAGTAAATTTCCTACAATAAAACCCACAAAAAGTGTAGTAGAAGAATAATTTTTTTCATAGCCTTTTTCTTTCGCAAACTCAATAATTTTCTCAAACAATGAATGTAAGTAAAAAATGCTAAATATTGCTCTTGCGGCTGGCATTATATCTACTTGTTCTTTTTGTTGGTAAAATCTCCAAGCCTTGTAAATCCACCAAATTTCATAAAGTCCAAATGATGCAACAGACAAAAAGATAAATCTATTTAAACTAATGATGTTTTGTGTTTCAATAACATCATTAACTTCTACATTATTGTTAAAATTCTCTTTGTTTTCTTCCATTTTTTACGTTTTTTATAATTGTGCCTAACGGTTTGCAGCTACCCGAAGGGCGGGACTTTTACCACAAAACTTGATTTGAAAAACTAATGTTTGATTAACCACAAAACTGTCTTTGGAACACGAAACCCCGCCTTTTGGGTAGGTGCTGTTAGCGGTTCGGGCTTCTTGTCCTGAGTTTATATTTCGTCTATTTGTCTGCACGTTTGTAATGAAGTTGAGTTAGTCCTTTGTCAAACTGCTTTGTCGAAACGAGTTTTAATATTTGTTCAGGTCGCCCTTCTTTGAAGAGTTTTGT
>JAAFJZ010000508.1 GCA_013298205.1 Cytophagales bacterium | reverse complement strand
AGAGAACATGCAGCTTGGTCTATTGTAGATTACGGTTTTGATGTAGTCATTTCAAGCTATTTTGCTGATATTTTTAAAAATAATGCTTTAAATAATGGATTATTACCTGTTCAAGTTTCAGAATCATTTTTAAAAGAAATTTTTTCAATAACGATTTCAAATCCAAATGAGACATTAACTGTAGATTTGCTCAATCAAAGAATTACAATTGACTCTACTGGGGAATATGAAAACTTTGAAATTAACCTTTACAAAAAAACTTGCCTTGTGAATGGCTATGATGATATAGATTATATTTTGAGTAAAAAATCAGAAATAGAAAAGTTTGAAAATTCTAGACTTCAAAATTAATTTTATCCTTTTTTAAATAATTATTATAATTTTTTTATTTTTTTCTTATAATTTACACACATTTTTAAAAAATGTATATATTAATTCAAATTTTAATTCTACCTTTCAATGCGATTAGTTTTAAACTATTGTTTTTACAAAATAAATCACTCTTTTATTAAATTTATATAATACCAAATGAGAAAACCAAAAATTTTAATGTTAGGATGGGAATTTCCACCTATAGTAAGTGGCGGATTGGGTGTAGCCTGTTATGGTCTCACAAAATCGCTCTCTCAATATGCAGATATAAGTTTAATTTTACCCAAAACAGATTCTTCTTTTAAATTAGATAATGTTGAGCTTATTGGTATCAATCAATTAGATATTAAAAGTATAAAAAGCATAAATACTGAAATTGAATACGAAAAGTTCTCTGATTTGCATTTGGTAGAAACTGATTTTTTGCCCTACGGGAATAATTACATCCAAAAAAATGAAACCATAAAAGAAACAGAGGTAATTGACATTCAAAAATATATTGAAGAAATAGAATCTTTTGAAAATAATGATTTGTATGGTAAAGATATAATAGGTAACGTAATTAAATACGCAAACATTTGCACTAAAATTGCTTCAACTTTAAGTTTTGACATCATTCATGCACATGACTGGATGACATATTTAGCGGGAGTTCAAATAAAAGCCAAAACAGGAAAGCCTTTAGTAGTTCATGTTCATGCTACTGAAATAGATAGATCTGGACCAGAAAATAAAGGAAACATATTCCAAATAGAAAAAACTGGTATGCAATCTGCAGACTGCATAATACCAGTAAGTATTTTTACTAGTCAAATTATTCAAGATTATTATGGAATTTCTGAAAGCAAAATTTTCCCTGTTCATAATGGAGTAGACTTTGCTGAACCGCTTAAAAAAGAAAAAAATACCCAAGATAAAGTGGTTATGTATTTGGGCCGTCTTACTTCTCAAAAAGGACCTGAGTATTTTTTAGACATGGCTGAAAGGGTAATCGAAAAAATACCTAATATACGTTTTGTAATGGCAGGTACAGGAGATAAATTTAAGTCTCTCTTAGAAAATAAATCTACCAGAAATCTTGGTAATCGTTTTCATTTTACAGGATTTTTAAATTCACAAAAAGTTAAAGAGCTTTTTGCAATGGCAGATGTATACTGTATGCCATCAGTTTCTGAACCATTTGGTTTGTCTGCTTTAGAAGCTGCTCAATTTGGTGTTCCATGTGTGATTTCAAAACAATCTGGCGTAGCAGAAGTACTTCAAAGTGCATTATCAGCAGATTTTTGGGATGTTTTTAAAATGGCAGAACATATAATCACTTTATTAGAAAATCCAGAGCTAGCCAACGAAGTTGTAAATAAAAGCTATAAAGATTTAGAAAAATTAAGTTGGGACGAATCCGCAAAGAAAATTATGGGTTTATACCAGTCTTTTCCTTTGAAGTAAATATATAGAAATCAAACTTTTTTAATTTTTTTCGACTTTCACCCTAAATAAATAATTGAAGACAATATTTTAAATGAAGATTTTACTTGAAATGTTCTTAATAAAATATGTTAAAATTTGAGAATGTCCGCAAGGAAGTTCTTGAAAGTTGCAATTTTTAATTTTATCTTTAAAAGATGTAAGATATTGACTTGGAATAACTGAATCGTATTTGCCAGAGTAAATGTTTATTTTCACAGCATTTTCGTTGCAAATTTTAATAAATGGCTTTTTGTTAAAATAAAGTTTTCTAAATATAGTCCAAGATTTATAAACCCTATTTTTATCGGCTTCAGAATGAAATTGTGCCAAAGAAAAGTTTAAAACTTTTTCAGAAACTAAGCACAATGATTTAATCAAATGA
>JAAFJZ010000507.1 GCA_013298205.1 Cytophagales bacterium | reverse complement strand
TTCATTTTAACTGATTATTAATAAATTGAAAATACTTTATGATTTATTTAACTCTTTCGTAATAACAACGCTCTCTTGTATCCACTTTAATGATTTCATCTTGTTCGATAAACATGGGTACCATAATTTGAGCTCCTGTTTCTACAATTGCTTTTTTCAAAGCATTATTTACAGTATTGCCTTTTATGCTGGGTTCTGCCATAGTTACTTTCATAATCACAAAAGGAGGCAATTCGCAACCCAAGGTTTTTTCGGTTTCTGCATGAATTAAAAGGGTAACTTCTTGTCCATCTTTTAATAAGTCTGAATTTTCCACCAAATCTTCATTAAGCACTAGCTGATCGAAAGTATTGATGTCCATAAAGTTGAATCCCATATCATCTTTGTATAAAAACTGATGTGGTCGTCTTTCTATTCTAGCAGTTGTGATACTAACGCCCGAATTGAATGTGTTATCTATCACTTTTCCTGTAGTAAGGCTTTTTAACTTAGTTCTTACAAATGCGGGACCTTTACCAGGTTTTACATGTTGAAAATCAGTAATTGTAAAAATATCATGGTTGTATTCTATACAAAGACCGGGTTTGAAATCTGCTGTGGTTGCCATTATGATTATTTGTTGTTATATGCCCATTTAAGGTAAACTGCTCCCCAAGTAAATCCGCCTCCGAAGGCTACCATGAGTAGTTTATCTCCTTTTTTAAATTTATTTTCAAAATCCCACAATACCAAGGGTATGGTAGCTGCTGTAGTATTTCCGTATTTCTCGATATTCATCAAAACCTTTTCCAAGGGAATACCAGCTCTTTCGGCTGTAGCTTCTATTATTCTTCTATTGGCTTGATGAGATACCAACCAATCAATATCATTTGGTGTTAAATTATTATCTTTCAATATTTGAGATGCAACCTCAGACATATTTTTTACTGCATTTTTGTATACGTAAGCACCTTCTTGGTATACATATTGGTCTGCATCATCAAAATTTTCTTTTGTAATCGGTTTTCTACTTCCTCCAGCTTTTGCATGCAAATATGGAAAACCAGAACCATCTGTTTTTAAAATGCTATCTTGAATTCCAAAACCTTCGGTGTCGGCTTCTAAAAGCACAGCTCCAGCCCCATCTCCAAAGATTATACAAGTTGTTCTATCTTTATAGTTAATTATAGAAGACATTTTATCAGCTCCAACTACAATTGCTTTTTTATATTTACCAGTTTCTATAAATTGAGCGGCAGTGGAAATTCCGAATAAGAACCCTGAACATGCAGCCTGCAAGTCGTAGCTAAATGCATTTTTAGTTCCAACCATATCACATATCAAGTTGGCAGTGGGAGGAAATATAAAATCAGGTGTTGTGGTAGCACAAATTACTAAATCAATACTTAAAGGGTCAGTATTGGTCTTTTTTAAAAGCTCTTTTACTGCAAATTCGCACATGTGGGATGTACCTTTTCCCTCTTCATTTAAAATTCTTCTTTCCTTAATACCTGTTCTGCTCACTATCCAATCGTCATTGGTATCTACCATACCTTCCAATATCTTGTTAGTAAGCTTGTATTCAGGTACATAACCCCCTACACCTGTAATAGCTGCTGTTATTTTACTCATCTAGGTTTTGATTAACTTTATTGCAAGTATGAGAAAAAAATAGGAAACAGAAAAAAACATTTATGCTTCGGGTGAATCAATATTTTCAAAATTTTCTTTAATCTTGGATACAACGCTGGAAAGAGCCATTTTTCTACTAAAATGAATCATATTTTTTATTGCATAAGCAGAAGATGAGCCATGACCAATAATCACATTTCCATTTACTCCTAAAATTGGGCTTCCACCCACGTTTTCCCAATTAAACAATTCGATAAATGGATCTACAAAACCTCTTTGTTTGAGCAAAGGGTACATCGACTCACCTAATTTAAGTATTACATTTCCAACAAAACCATCTGTAACGATTACATCTGTTTTGTCATTAAACATATCTCTTCCTTCAACATTGCCAATAAAATTAACAAGATTTTGTTCCCTTATTAATTTAAAAGCTGCGTGAGTCAAAATAGTACCTTTTTCCTCTTCTTCACCCAAACTCATCAAACCCACTTTAGGATTATCGATTTTGTGAAAATATTTTCCAAATAAAGAACCTAAAACTGCAAATTGTGCTAAAACTTCAGGTTTGCAATCTGCATTTGCACCTACATCTATTATTGTACCATAGTCG
>JAAFJZ010000506.1 GCA_013298205.1 Cytophagales bacterium | reverse complement strand
CCAAAGCGAATTCTTTTGGGCGACCGCCACTTTATTTTTAAAACTCTGCAAAGAATCAAATTGTGGACTAATCTGTAATTTGCCCATAAAATTTACGGCTCCAAATTTTTGTCCTGACTTTACAACTGAAAGCAAATCTGAAATCCTCTCTACACGCTCGTATTCGCTTGCATGAGTAGGCTTTCCATTCAAATCAATAAATGAATATTTACTCGATTTTCTTACTAAAAAAACATCTTTTGAGAAAATAGAAATCGAATCGTATTGCGCAGTTTGGATTACTTTGCCATTGTTTAAAAGGATTCCCCAAAATTTATCTTCCTCAAAAACAATACGCTCTTTGTTGACTTTTCTGATTTTGGAAATAACAGGGTCGAACAGAATTTCTCCAGTATAATTGTCTATCACACCAAATTTTTCACCTACTTTTACCAATGTGGCTGTATCAGACATGACTTGAATAAACGAAAAACTGGGGTCTTTAACAAATTTTAGGGTCTCTTTTGAGAAAATGCCATATAGACCTTTCTTTTTTACCCATGAATTGTTGTTTACTAATGAAATTTCTTTCACATCTTCATAGCCTTGATCGGTAAGTTTTTTGCCCTTGGCATTGTATAAATTCCATTGATTTGCTTTTGCAGCCCAAACAGAGCCCTCAGAAAAAGGCGCGATTTTATCAAATTCGCAAGACAAAATCAAATAGCCTTCACAATTGATTAAGCCCATTTTGTCTCCATTTTTAACTAATGCTTTATCTCCAGAGAAAGGATAAGCTTTAGTGAATATTGGTT
This sequence comes from Cytophagales bacterium, assembly GCA_013298205.1. Lineage (GTDB taxonomy): Bacteria > Bacteroidota > Bacteroidia > Cytophagales > UBA9547 > JAAFJZ01. Next base: position 1,432 of record JAAFJZ010000506.1, on the reverse strand, counting down.
CTGTTTTCCAAATTCCAAATAAATTAACATAACCATAAAACTCTTTTGGCCCTTTTTTTACTACCAAATCTTCAGGGCAAGAGGAGTTTTGAGCAATATTAATATGAGAAAAATGTAGAAAAAGAATGACAATAAATGTTTTTTGATTCATCTTTGTAAGGTATTTTTAATTAATCGATTTTTTTGTTAATAATTTTAAACGAAATTACATCAAAAACTAATGAAACTGAATTGTTTTGTGATTAAATAAATTAAATTTCAATTACTTCTTTCACTAATTGAGTTTAAAATCAATTGATATAGTTTTTTTAAAGGGTTTCATAAACAAAACTTTAATGTTAAAAGATAAAAATCGGTTAGCTTATTTAGCGCTTGCTTCAGTTTGCTTTTTTTGGGGAACAACTTATTTTGGTATTAAAATTGCTGTAAGAGATTTGCCTCCTTTATTACTTTCAGGTGTTCGTCATGCTTTGGCAGGATTTATTTTTTGTTTTTATTTTATTGCGATTAAAAAAGAAAAAATACCACCATTTGTTGATTTATTTAAAATGCTTTTGATTGGTGCTTTTTTGGTTTTGGGTGCAAATGTTTGTGTAAGCTATGCTGATTTGTTCTGGTTTACCCTTTTATATTCTTTTTATAAATTGGGTTGTTGGTGGAGGGGATAACATTAATAAAATCAGTTTGATAGGTCTTTTTGTAGGTCTTTTCGGTATGCTGGTTATTTTTTATGAAAGCATTTCTTTGTTATTTCAAACGGAATATCTTACGGGTATTTTTTTAATTATTTTAGCTAATTTTAGCTGGGCATCAGGTGTAATTACAACAAAAAAATTTAATTTTAAAATTAATTCAATATATGCCTCTGGTTTACAAATGTTTATGATTGGTATGGTAGTAACTTTTTTAGCTTTAGTTAATGGTGATTTTGAAAAAGCACGATATACAGAATCTGGTATTTGGGCATTTAGTTACTTACTTATTTTTGGCTCGTTAGTAGGTTTTAGCTCTTTTATTTATGCAACTGTTCATTTACCTACTTCTATGGTTTCTATTTATGCGTATATCAATCCAATAGTTGCTATTGTGTTGGGGTATGTTTTTTTAGATGAAAAGATTGGAATTTATACTTTTATTGGAATGCCTATTACTTTAGTAGGGGTTTATCTTGTAAATAAAGGCAACTCCAAAATTTTAATTAAGTAATTCATAATCTGCTCAAAAGCACATTGTAATTATTTTTTCAAACCAAAGATCTAAGTTCTCAAGGTTTAGTTTTCAAGAGTTTTCATTACATTTGTATTATGAAATTCGTAGATGTAACCAACGACATAGCTTTTAGAAAAATATTTGGAAACGAAAACAAGAAAAAATCTTTGATTTCGTTTTTGAATGCTGTTATAAGTTTGCCTAAAAATGAACTAATCGTTGA
>JAAFJZ010000505.1 GCA_013298205.1 Cytophagales bacterium | reverse complement strand
TGGAAAAATTAAAGTTTGTAAACAAAATGAATCATTTTGCCATGAAAACAAAAATTTATAATCAAGCATTAAAGGCGGCTTTCAAAGAACTAACTATTTTAAAAAACATGGCTCATGCGTAAGATGAGTTATAATTTAAAAACTAATGTTACAATGTTTATATATTATTTTAGAAATTATAACTAGCACGTATATAAAATTCTCTTGGAGTACTAGGCATTGGTAAATGTGGACTAGCGTAGGGAGTAATAAATACTAATTTTGAATTTAAAATATTGGATATTCCAAAACCTATATCCAAACCAGATGTAATGGCATCTTTATATAACAAATACGAATTTATTGTAGTGTTTGGTGCAAACCTTTTAATTTGATACAATGAATCGGAACCCGCATTATCTGTCAATGTAAATGCGGTTCCATATCGTTCTGATATATAAATAAACGAAGTATTTAAACTGAGCGTTTTATATATTTTTATATTTCCATTAAAAGTAAATTTATGCTGGGCAGCACCTAACATTTGATTAAAATTTGTTTGCCCCGATGTGTTGTTCAATAATGCCGAGGGGTTGATGGCATAAACACTTAATTTGTTTTTGCCATAAGTACCTGCATGAGAGTAATTTGCAGTTATATATCCCCACGGCTGTTTGGCTTTTATTTCGACTTCAATACCTCTAGTCCCAGTAGGTGCTCCATTAAAATATTCGAATATTGTATTTCCAGAGGCATCAATTACAGATCTATAATACAACGAACGATTCGTAGTTATATCAAAAATATTTGCCACAACAAATAAATTTTTTGTTATGTGATAACTAAGTTCCATTTCGTAAATAGTAGATTTCTCGGGTTTTACAGCGGAACTTGTCATATTTCTAATAAAAGGAGCTCTAAACGATTGAGATGCAAGCAGTTTTGCATTAAAGTTTTTAAATCCTTTCGTTAATCCAATTCTAGGTACAAAATTATCAAAGCCCAATGAATGATTGTCGTATCGAGCGCCAATTGTTATGTTCACATATTTGTTTACCAAATCAATTTGCGAATATAAACTGCGATTAAAATAAGAAACCGATGTAGTGAAATTTGGAGGAAGTAAATTTGGCAAACTATTAAATCCATTTAAAGGAATTGTCGTTGCTCTATCATTAAATAACTGACCACCAATTAATGCGATTATATTTTTGTTAGGTTGATACAAAATATCTATTTTTCCGAGTACACGATAAGCATTTGTGTTTAAATATGCTGATATTGGCTCTAATGTTGCCCATGGTCTGTTATATCGGTATGAAACCAACGGTTTAATCGTTATTTTCTGACCTAACATTAATTTATAATCGAGTTGAAGCGAAAGATTTTTAAAAAAAGTTTTTGAAGTTGTATCTAAAATTTTTCCATATCCGTCTCTCGATTTAACTAAATAATCATCAGCTGATAATCTAAAATTTATATCCTTATATTTAAGAAATAAATTTAACATATTTGATTCATGCCTGTGCGTTTTGTTGGTATTAATTGTTTTGGACGAATCGTAAGCATCGTATAATGTTGCAGCCGATGCAGCAACTCTGCCTAAATTAGCGTTTATTCCAACCTCAAACCCATTTTTTTTATAACCACCATTTATGGCTGTTGAAGTCCTAGCAAACCCGGCTTTAGAAATTCCTGATGTTTGATATACCTGAAACCCAGTCTTTTGTGAATTTTTCGTATAAATTTTAATCACACCATATTGAGCAGTTCCACCATAAACAGCCGAACCAGGTCCACGAATAATCTCAATTCTTTGTATAGATTCGGGAGCAATATGGTTTATCAACGGTGTCGATCCAAATAATAAATCATTGTACTCCATATCATCTATAAAAATAGCGATTTTGCCTTCAGCTCCCCAAATTCCACGCATAATTATGCCGTCAGTTCCAATAACTTCACTCCCAATATCAATTCCTGAAACCAGTCTGAGTATATCTACTAAATCTCTTGCACCCATATTTTCTATCTCTTTTTCAGATATAACGGTGATTATAGCTGCTGATTCATTACTTTTTTGGGCTTTGTTACTAGCGATTGTTATGGGAATATCCATGAGTTCCTTAAGGCTCATGTCATTCAAATTTAAACTGTCTTTAGATTGAGAATAGGAGATACCATAACTAAATAATAATGATAATGATAACATTACCGTTTTGAATTTTAATTTTTTAAGCATATTATT
>JAAFJZ010000504.1 GCA_013298205.1 Cytophagales bacterium | reverse complement strand
ATCAAGTTTTTGTATGTCTAAAATGCGTGTTACTACATATTTTTCAAGCAATAAATCGGTATTGCCTACCAAATAATCTAAAGAAACTTCAAGTACTTCAGCAATTTGTGCTGCCATTTCGATAGATGGTTTCACTTCATCCCTTTCATAGCGCCCAATAACTGCACCATGCACATTTACTTTTTTTGCGATGTCATCTTGAGAGAGTTTTTTGTCTTTACGGACTTCTGTGAGCCTTTTTCCAAATGTTATTGACTTCATATATGTAGTGTAAACAACAGTTAAATTAAATATTTTACAAAAATAAGAAACAAAAGAATCGTATCAAAACATTTTTGCCTTTGATTTCTATGGTTAAACCAAACTTTTTTTCATAAATATTATGCAATTTATGTTTTTTATATCATTTTAGGTTTTGGTAAGTAATTGGTTTATAGAGTTTTAGTTTTTCTGATAAAGTAAGGTTTTAACTCCGTGGGAGGTGTCCTCACTTGACACCTGCCAATATATCTGCATCAGGTCTAAGTTTGAGCGTAGCGACAACTTAGACCTAAAATAAAGGAAGTTTTCAACTTCCGTAACCCATCTTCCAGTAGTAAAAATAATAGGAATATGCCTTTCTGGCTAGCGTAGTTTAAGTGTAAAGTCTTGATTTGGTGTTTTGGTACGTATTCAAATTTTGATAGTTATGCGTAAGGGATAGAGCGAAAAGCCCACAGTGAGGAACGAACGAGGACTTGTAGCGATAGCCCGACCCGATAGGGGTACGCCCAAATGTGAATTGGATTGCTAATTTGGTTTAGCCCAAAAGAAGTTAGTAATTTGCAAGTAACATTGAACTCGATATTCGCCAAATGAAAAATAATTTACACACAATTTTCATGCAAAGATGCTTAGAATTGGCACAAAATGGTGCGGGTTATGTGAGTCCTAATCCTTTGGTGGGAGCTGTAATCGTGCATCAGGGTAAGATTATTGGGGAAGGCTGGCATAAAAAATACGGTACGGCTCATGCGGAAGTAAATGCGGCTCATGCAGTAAATGACAAATCTTTGCTGCCAGAATCGACTTTATATGTAAATTTGGAACCCTGCAGCCATCATGGAAAAACCCCGCCATGCGCAGATTTAATATTAAAACATCAAATTAAAAAAGTGGTAATTGGTATGCAAGACCCCAATCCTCTTGTAGCAGGCAAAGGCGTAAAGCTATTGCAAGCAAATGGAGTTGAGGTAATAGAAAATGTACTTTTGGCGTCTTGCTTGGATTTGAACCGAAAATTTATCACATTTATTACGCAAAAGAGGCACTACATTTTACTCAAATGGGCGCAAAGTGCAGATGGATTTATAGGAAGTATAAATGGAAAAACGAAGATAAGTGGGGAAATTTCAAATGCTTATACCCATAAATTGAGAGCTGAGTACGATGGCATTTTAGTTGGTTTTCAAACGGCACTTCAAGACAATCCGAGACTTGATACCCGAAATTGGGTTGGTAAAAATCCGAAAATAATAATTATAGATAGAGAGCTAAAACTCCCTTCTCATTTGGAAATCTTTAAAAGCAATGCAGAAATAGTTGTTTTTAATACTATTAAAAATGACAAGATAAATAATGTTAATTGCATCAAATATAAGCCTTTAAGTGCGTGGGAAGATATTTTGGATTCACTTTATGAACTAAATATCGGTTCTGTAATGGTAGAAGGTGGATCGAAAACCTTAAATTCTATAATAAAAAAAGAAATTTGGGATGAGGCTTGTGTAATAAGTAATGCGCAAAACTTATATGAAGGTATCAAAGCTCCAATATTTGATATAACAAGTTCAGAAACAAAATATTGGGATAATGATAGGGTGGATTTTTTTAGAAAAAAATAACTAAAATGAATCCATTTTTATGAAAATGCCTTAACTCCTGTAATTTCTGCTCCTAAAATAAGCAAGTGTATATCGTGAGTTCCTTCATATGTAATAACTGATTCAAGATTCATGATATGTCGCATAATTGGATATAAGCCAGTTATGCCAGCAGCTCCCATAATCTGACGCGACTCTCGAGCCACAGTTAATGCCATTTCCACATTGGCTCGTTTTGCCATTGAGATTTGAGCAGTTGTAGCTTGATTTCTTTCTTTGAGCTTTGCTAAATGAAAATTTATCAATTGCGCTTGTGTAATTGAAGTGAGCATTTCGGCTAGTTTTTTTTGTGTCAACTGAAACGAAGAAAGCGTT
>JAAFJZ010000503.1 GCA_013298205.1 Cytophagales bacterium | reverse complement strand
TCCCACAAGGAAGTTGTACGCAAGTTGAAAAAGCAGTTGAAGGCATAAAAGGAACAGAAAAATTGCATTGGATAAGTTCCTATGGTTTAATTGATGCTGACGACAGAACTACAGAGCAAATTCAAAAACTACTTGACAAGGGAGTTGCAGCATTAAATTGCTATTCAGTTGAAGCACTTTATTATAATTTAGAGATAGTAAAAAGAATTGCAAAAAGACTTTCAGAAGTATCAGGAGAAAATGAAACCTTGCTTTTTGAAAGAGCAATATCAGAAATTATTAGTGAACTCAATGCACATAAAGCAAGACTTTGTGCTAGACTTTGCGAAAAACAAGTTAGGAATAGCATAATGACAGTGTTACCAAAGCATAAAAATATTCAAGAAAAAAATGATTTTGAATTAAAAATTAATCTAAAAGAAATTCAAGAAAAAGAAGAAGCGTACTTTGATAAATTGGTTTCAGAACAAAATTTGAATGGTTTAATTTCACGTTATCCAATCAGAGAAACACCAATATTGAAAAAAATAGCATCAGGACTTGGTATGACACGAGATAAATATGAAAGCGCAGTAAGAAAATTAATCATTGACGATAATGAAACAAAAGAATATTTCAAAAATTTACTTAAGCCATTAACATTATTGATAGAGAAATAAAAACTACGCCTAACATGGGCTTGGCGCAAGTGGGGCTAAAGTGCTTTATTGAACTTTAGAATATGTATTGAGGCAATGTGCTAAATTTGGGCTTTTGTACTTTCTATAAACTTTGTGCGTAGGGCAAGGGAAGTGCTATTTAATCCCGCCCTTCGCAAACATTTTTCCGTTAGCTGTAATGCCCGAGAAACCCTAAAAATTAATCTTAAAGAGAAATAGTATGACTTTAAACAAAACAGAACAGAATGTAGGTTTGACAATTACAGCTTTAGCAACAGCTTTAATTTTGCTTTACATTGCATTTCCTATAATTGGGACAAACAACGAAATTCTAATGATTGCCACATTATTGACTTGTGTAATTGGCTCATTTATCTTTTGGATTTTAGTTGCTTTATATTTTAGGAAAAATGGGAAAGTAGAAATGATAAACTATTTGAACATAGGAGTTCAAAGATATATTTTAGGAATGTTAATGATATTTTATGGAGTTCCAAAATTGCTTGGGACATTTTTTGATTATCAATTATTTGCCTTAGACAGCAAATTATCAAACGTAACAGAATTTCAATTAGCTTGGTTTTTTTATGGAAAAAATAAATGGTTAGAATTATTTAGTGGAATTATGGAATTTATACCAGGAATATTTTTATTCATTAGAAAGAGATATTATTTATCATCTCTTGTTTTATTGCCAGTAACTTCACAAGTTTTTATATTGAACTTTTTTTTCAAAATTGGTGGTATTACTTTTCCAGCAGCAAGTATTCTATTAGCTTGTAATCTTTATCTTATCTATTCACAGAAAGACAAAATAATTCAGTTTTTTAAGTCTCTGAATTTTGAGATATTTGACGCTATAACTCAAAATGGAAAAACATTTTTTAAATTGTTGAAAGGACTTGGAATAGCTTTAGTTATAATCTCAACCTTTCTTCGCTTAAAGTCTTCATTTGGCACTTCGACAGACACAATAAATTATCAAAAAATGGTTGGTGTTTATTCATTACAGACAATGTTGAAAAATGGTACTACATACAACCCAACTACAAATGATAGCACTATATATAAAACTTTGTATTTTGAAAAACAAGATAGATGGAATATGCTAAGACGTTTCAATAATAAAACAAGTGCTTTTGTAATGAAGTTAAACAAAAACGATAATTCGATAAAACTATTTATAAACACAAATGGAGCAGGTGATGAAAAAGATATTTTAGATAGTACGACAGTAATAATAGGTTCTTATAAACTTGATAACGATAAACTAATTATCAAAGGGCTTCAAGTAAAGGATACAATTGAATTGAACTATTTAAGAAATAATGAAATAGAACCAAAGAAATGGTTTTGGTAGAAGGAGATAGCACTACAGCTAACACGGGTTTGGCAAAATGGGGGCAGAAGTGCTAAATTGAACATTTGTAATTCTAATCAACATTTGTGGTTAATTGAACATTTGTGTTTCTAAACCCCACCTTCGCCAAGCCCTGTCCGTTCATCAAAAGGCGGCTACGCTCGCCTTTTGATGAACGAGCGGCGGATTCCATCCGCTGTTCAACCAAAGGTCTTCGCT
>JAAFJZ010000513.1 GCA_013298205.1 Cytophagales bacterium | reverse complement strand
AAAAGTACCTATATCTTCACCTTCTTTGAAATTACCTGCTACGTTAATAATTGCAGACATATCATTGTCGGAAAAATAGTTACCATTGTTTATGCAAAGCAAATACTTTTCGTTATAACTAACACTAAAAAAAGAAGACTTACAGTCGTCTGCATTTTGGATTAGTTCATATATGGCTTGGTCGTCTGCTGCTACATTTAGGGCAATAGTTCCTAAAAGTTTACCCACGTCTTCCCTGTTTCCATAAATTAGTGAAGCAAACCCTTCCTTTTTTCTGCCATTGGGTTCAAGATGCAATGAGCCAACAAAATTTATATCCTGATGTCTGCTATCAGTTCTTTCTTGTCTAAAATACTCACGAAAATATTTTGCATTTCTGGTATAAAGCATAAGTTTGTGTTTCGGTTTCTTAAAATATCAGCCAACGAGCGGCGGATTTGCGAAGTTTCAAAAAATCGGTGCGTAGCACCGAAAAATTTTTTGGAATTTCGCAAATCCGCTGTTCAACGAAGGGCGTAGCGTAGCGAAGACCTTTGGTTGAACAGCGGATGGAATCCGCCGCTCGTTCATCAAAAGGCGAGCGTAGCCGCCTTTTGATGAACGGAAAAGGCTTGGCGAAGGCGGGGAAATCTTAGCACAAAAGCCCAAATAAAGTAGTTTAGCCCCAATTATATTCAAAAGTTCAAAAAAGCACCTTAGCCCCGCTTTCGCCAAGCCAATGTTAGGTGCTGTTTATTTTTCTTTTTCTTTGTTCAGTTGTTCTGCCATATATTCTCTTATGATTATTTTTGCGTAGTTCCTCCCATAATTTTTAATTATTGAGGAACTGAAAATCAGCATAAATAAGTAAACTATGAACAAAATTACAGACAAACAAATTGCTATTAAATTGTATGTGTGTTGATAGAAAAATACAATATTGAAAATTGATATTAAAATTCCTATTACACTTCCTCCAAGTGCATTTCTCATTGCTCCGTATTCAATATTATGTTGTAAAACAAATTTATTTGAGTTAATTCTTTTACGAATATGGCTAAAAGCCTCAATAATTTTCCTCTTATACATTTCTTCCTCGTCTTTTTTTTCTTCCTCTTTTGTTGAAAGTGTTATTCCAAAATCTTTTTTTACTTTTTTTGCAAATTTTACTTTATAATCATCACTATACTCATTATTTGCATATATTAAGAATTGAGTTGTTGGCATTTCCAATTCGTCTTTATAAATACGTCTTTCAAATAAAATTTTTCCTATTGTTCTTGCAAACTGTGTCGTGAAAAATATAAGAACAATAGACATTGTGATATCTCCAACAATTTCAACTTTATTAAAACTTTCAATAACCTTGCTAATTTGTTTGTTCACAAAAAAGTGATTAAAAATCATTAAGGGGAAAACTATTGTGAATAATGCTGGCACAAGCCTTGCACTTCTTCCATATTTGTCAAATTTCATAGTAATTATTTTAGTTGAACATATAAAAACGGTTTTCCATCATCACCAATGCCAAACTGTACTAAAATTTCAGCATCTGAATTTGTAGTTAAGCATTTTCGGTCAATCCATTTATCTTGGCTTTTTTTATAAACACTCCAGCCACGACTTTTTGCTGAATATCGTGCATTAGCACTTGTATCGCAAAAACGCCCATCCGAAACAATAGTTAATCTTGGATTTACAAGTTCAACAAATTCTTTATGATAACCGCTTTCCCTTCCGTGATGAGGTGCTAATAAAATATCTGCATTGGAAACCGCATTTTTGAAAGATTGCATTAAAAGTAATTCATCAAAAGAGCATTTTTCATTATCTCCAGGTACAACTATTTTTATACCTTCGTACTCAAATACTGCTATGATACTATGATTATTAAAGTTGTTATGATTGCAAGAAGATGGAACAAAAGTAGTTATATTAAGCCCACCAAAGTTCTCTGAGTTGTGAGGATTTTCCTCACTATCAGAACTAACAGATTGATTGTATCTATTATTAATTTCACAATATTTAATAAACTTATCTTTTTTTACACCTTTTTCGTTTTCTTTGCCCTGCATTACTTCTTGATTTGTTAAATGCTTAGGTCTGAGTAATATTTTAGGGTCTAACTCGTCAAAGTTAAGAATATCATCTATGTGGTCAAGGTGTGGATGAGTTATAATTACATAGTCTAATCTTTTAACTCTCCACTTATTTTTTAAGT
>JAAFJZ010000502.1 GCA_013298205.1 Cytophagales bacterium | reverse complement strand
AAAATATAAATGGAACAATTGGGGAGAGGTACTGGATGCCAATTCTGGAACCCAAGTTTGGGCTACTTACCAAAACAGTTTTTATAAAGGCAAATCTGCGGTAACACACAGAAAATTAGGCAAAGGAACTGTAACTTATATTGGCGTAGACACTGATGACAATAAGCTAGAAAACGAAATGATTAAAAAAGTTTATGAACTTGCAGGAATTCCTACGGAAGTTTTACCAGAAGGAATTGTGAAACTTTTTAGAGATGGATTTTGGGTAGCAATGAATTACAACTCTGACAAAACCATTGAAGTAAGTATCCCTTTAAATGCTAAAATCATTTTAGGAACAAAATCTTTAGAACCCGCTGGTGTAGTGATTTGGAAGGAATAATTGTTGTATAGATTGTTTCCTCTTTTAACGAAAGCCTATGGAAATTCCTTAGGCTTTTTAATTAGACAATATTTCTATTTAACATAATATAAATTATATAACAAATAAGGGCAATAATCTACTTTCCTAAGCTATTTAAAAATTTAGCTTTTTCAGCCTCATTCAGATAACCGCTTTTCTTACCTTCCATAATCATTTCTCCTAAAACACGATCTTCAAGTTCTTCATCATCTATTTCTAATATTTTGATATTGAAAATATAAGCAAAAACTTTAAAAGCTTTATACTGAATTTTGTTTTTGAATTCAATTGTTAAAGTGTTCATAAATTTATTGTACTTTATATACAAATGTATTAATTTTTAATTCAAATTTAAAAAAATATGTTTAAAAAAATCACATCCATCGCTATTCTGGCTTTTGCATTATCATGTACGCCTGAAACCCCCAAACCAAATGTAGATGAAAGAGATAAATTTGTTGGTGAATACAACGCAACTATTTCAACGGATTTGAATTGCGTTTTCAGTAGCAGCACCATAAATTCATCATTAACTACAACAGCTTCCATTAATATTTCTAAAGATGGCACTAAATTAAAATTAATTGCTGGATCGGGAACTATTTATGCTATTGCATTAGGTAATACATTTACCACGGAAAAATTTGCTACAATAAGCACAAATAGCACAACAACTAGTTTACCATGTGTATTTACATTAAATGGTGGTAATTTAAATGGAATTTGGCCAATTGCATTAGAATCTAATGGAGCAAGTTGTAAAGGTTTTGGTAATTATGATTTGAGAAAAAAATAAGTTTTAGTTTATTTTTTATTTATGCCCAATAAATTATTTATAATCTTTTGGGCATAATTTTATTCATAAACTAATCATTAGGATATTTGAATTTTTAAAACATTACAGCCTTTCAGTTTGATGAAAGGCTATTTTTTGGAAAGAGTTACCTTAAAAAAATGACCATTAGAATACAGTTCAGGTTTTGGCAATTCTTGCTCTAACATTAGATTAAATATTCTTTTCATTCCTTTGGCATTCGCTTCAGCAATGCCAAAGGAATGCTGGTATTGGCATCTTGCATGATTTTTTCTTGTAATTTGATAAAACCCGAAATCAATGCTTCAGGTCTTGGCGGACAACCAGGCACATACACATCTACAGGGACGATTCTATCTACACCTTTTACTACATGATAACCATGTTCCCAATACGGGCCACCACAATTAGAGCATGAACCCATTGAAATCACATATTTGGGGTCTGGCATTTGTTCATACAAACGACTTATTCTTGAAGCCATTTTAAAAGTAACTGTCCCTGCTACAATCATTACATCTGCCTGCCTAGGCGATGCTCTTGGTATTACGCCAAAGCGATCCAAATCATATCCAGAAGCATAAGTTGACATCATTTCTATCGCACAGCAAGCCAAACCAAACCCCAAAGGCCACATAGAACTTAGCCTAGCCCAGTTGAGCAAGTCGTCCATTTTGGTTACAACTACTCCCCCCTCCCCTGTTTTGGCAAAAATACTGCTAATATCTGAGGTTGTATTCTTGGTATAATCTGCTGTCAAAATCTTTATCTTTTGTTAAACTTATGGTTTCAATCGGCTTTTGCCAATCTAAATAGCCCAATTTCCAAGCAAATGCTAAGCCTAAACCCAGTATCAAAATGAAGAAAAAAGCCTCTCCTAGCGCTAACCAAACCCATGCAGAGCCAACTTCTTGTATGATATCATTTCTACCCATAGCTACAGCCCAAGGAAAAAGAAAAATCATTTCTACTTCAAAAAGCACAAATATTAAAGCTATGTTAAAATACTTATTATCAAATAAATAACTTATCTT
>JAAFJZ010000501.1:1140-2259 GCA_013298205.1 Cytophagales bacterium | reverse complement strand
CAAGTAGTTCTAAGGCTTACCCTACAAGGGTTGAAGTGGAACATAATAAAACAATAGGTTGGATTGTTTTAGATCAAATTAGAACAATTGATAGACAAAGAACAATAAAAAAATTAGACCGCTTATCAGACAAAGAGATTAAAAAAGTAAAAACAATATTGAAAGAAATGTTAGTTGATTAAAAATGATAATCAAATCATTTTTAATCAAACTAGTAGCAAAGTTAATTTTAGTTCGTCTTAAATTTTTTTTTATTTAACACCTTATAAATCAACGTTTATTTCAATAAACAACTCCTCTTAAAAATTTCAATTTTTGAGTTAATATTGCCAAAACCCCTTACTCTTTATACATATCTTCTATTAAGTCATTATTATTAATGAGAATATTTTTTCTTTTAAGTTTTAAAGTTGGAGTCATTTGACCATTGTCTATAGTCCAAGGGGTGGAAATGATTTTAAATTTCTTGATTTTTTCATATTGAGCAAGATTTTCATTTACTGATTCTACATCTCGTTCAAACTTCTTAATAACTTCATTATTGGTCAAAATAGATTTGTCGTTTTCATAAGGAATCGACTTATAATTGCAATAATCTTTTAGTGCTGCAAAAGAAGGAACTATTATAGCTGAAGGAAATTTCCTCCCATCCCCCAAAACCATTACTTGTTCAACCCATTTAGATTCTTTAAGTTTATTTTCAATTACTTGAGGCGCAATATATTTACCTCCAGAAGTTTTAAAAATTTCTTTTTTCCGATCTGTAATTTTCAAAAACTTCCCTTCGGTTATTTCCCCTATGTCTCCTGTATGAAACCAGCCTTCAGTATCGATAACTTCTGCAGTTAAATCTGGGCGGTTGTAATAACCTTTCATAATATGTGGTCCTTTGGTCAGAATCTCGCCATCAGATGCTATTTTTACTTGTACACCATCAATAATTGGACCTACTGTTCCTATTCTGTTATTTTCTTTTTCCATACGATTCACCGCTATTACAGGCGAAGTTTCTGAAAGTCCATAGCCTTCTAACACCCTAATTTGAGCAGCTGAAAAAATACGTGCTAGTCTAGGTTGTAAAGCGGCTCCTCCAGAAACAATGCATTTTACGCTTCCTCC
>JAAFJZ010000501.1:0-1130 GCA_013298205.1 Cytophagales bacterium | reverse complement strand
ATTTTGTTCGCTAATTTTAATTGAAGGTCATAGAAAAATCCTTGGCTTTGATTCATATCGTATTTTAGACCAAGTTCTAATGCCCAAAAAAATAATGCTCTTTTCACACCTTTCAATTCCATTCCTTTAGCCACAATTTTGTCATAAACTTTTTCTAAAAGCCTTGGTACGGTTACGAATATATTGGGATGAATCTCTTTCATATTATCCCCTATCGTTTCCATACTTTCAGCATAATATATAGATATACCCGTATATTGATACAAATAGCAAAGCATTCTTTCATAAACATGGCATAATGGCAAAAAACTTAAGGCTCTACTTTCTTCATTTACAGGTAGTAAAGAAAAACATGATACAAAATTAGAAACCATGTTGCTATTTGCGAGCATAACTCCTTTTGGAGTTCCTGTAGTACCTGAAGTGTAGATTATAGTAAAAATATCACTTTCAGTAATTTGATTTTGAATGTCTTTTAAATTTGTTAAATCAGAATCTGACACATTTACTTTTACATCTTCCCAATATGGTAAATTAACTACCTTTTCGAAAGTGTAAATTTCAATCGGATTGTTTAATTTTTTAGACGCTTCTTTTACTTTATTATAAATTTCAAGGTTGGCCGTGAAAACAATTTTAGAATGAGAATCATTAAGAATAAATGCATAATCGTCAACAGTAATTGTAGGATATAACGGAACAATTATTGCTCCACAAAGCTGTGCACCCATATCTACAAAATTCCACTCTGGTCTATTGGGTGAAATAATGGCTATTTTATCTCCTTTTACAATTCCTTTTTTATTAAACCCATTTGCTAATTCCCAAGCTTGGCTATGATAATAAGCAGTACTATGGTTAATCCATTTCCCATTTACTTTTGCAGATAATGTGTCATTTTTTGCAAATTTGCTTAATTGCCATTCCAACAAATCAAACACTCTTTCAATTTTCATAGGAAATAAGTTTATTTATTAAATAAATTATATAAATTAAAAATTTAATTATATTCAATGAAACGATTAGGAAATTAAAATGTTCAACCTAATTTTAAAAATTAAAAATAATTTCTCAATATAAAAACTTGTTTGAATGATGAAAATTTATAGTTTTTGGAACTTAAAAAAAAA
>JAAFJZ010000500.1 GCA_013298205.1 Cytophagales bacterium | reverse complement strand
AAAAACAGTATTTCCCATCTTCTATTTCTGAAATTCCTGCATAGCCATCTTCAAAAATATGCAACTGAATTAAGTCTTGGACTTTAGTTTGAGGTTTTAAATGGTATTTTATGCCTACATAATCGTAATCTTTTTCTTTCTGCTCTTGCAAATGCTTTCGCTCCATCGCAAAATCCAAATTAGACCTTTTGCCCCAAGCTCCTATAATATGTTGCGCTTCAAAAACTTCATTAGTCGTAAAAACCTGATTGTTTATAATTTTATCAACTTTTGTTTTTGCCAATATTTTTACGCCACATTCTTTAGCCAATAGCATGAGTTTATCATCTAATTCATAACGACTTACGCCAAAACCACCCAAATCCAAATTAGCCAAAATTTGAGCTCCATTTTGATGCGTTACTTGGAGTTGCTTGATGATGGGCAAATTCATTGCGGGCAAATCTAAACCCAAGCGAACTAAAAAATCCCAAACCTCAAGCGAGACATATTCCCCACATACTTTGTGATGAGGAAAATTTTCTTTTTCAAAAACGAAGACTTGTTTACCTTTTTTTGCCATCAAAATAGCAAAAGTCAAACCCGCCAAACCTGCTCCAATTACGGCAAAGTCGCATTGATTATTGTTTTCTCTGGCGTTTGGCACTCAATCTACCGAGAAAATTGCTTAAAAAACGCCCACATTACCTCGCAAGCGTTTATATCCTTGCTGTAAAAATTCAAAAGCTACAATTCTGTTGCTGAGTTCATAAGCCGATATAGAAGCCATTAGCCCAACATTCGATAAGCCTCTAGCATAAATGCCCTTGCTAGCGATGGAATAAAATATTGTTGTATCTGTGCACATCTGGCTAAATTTGCAAAACCTTTACCAATAATAAGCCCAAAAGTAAACCAATTGTTTTTGGTAAAGACTTGAATTTATATTGGGGTTAATTAATTTTACTTAAAACTATATGAACGATAGAAAAAGTAGTGAACACAAATATAGATTAGAGTTTACAAAACTTAAGGGCAACATTTATTTTTAAAATATAAACTTTTTCATAAAATGAAAATGAAAGAATTTATTTGGGCGTGCCACAAGGGCCAAGCTATCGCTACAAGTCCTCGCTCGTGCCTCGCTGTGGGCTTTTCGCTCTATCTTTCACGCAAAAAAGAGAAGGATAGAGCGAAAAGCAAATTTTAAACAGAATTTTTTTATTTCAAACAAAATGATTTCTATATTTTATTCTTTTGATGCCTTTATTTTTTATTCCCTTTCTTAGCTCCTCTTCTTATAGGTTTGCCGTATTTTTCTATTTTTTCTTTGAGATGTGATCTGCGTACATTTACTTTTTGGTTTTTAGCACTTTTTTCATGGAAAGCAGCTCCCACATTCTCTTTTTTTGGTTCTTTGAGTCGCTTTACAGGAATTTTCACCTTCAGCATCTCATCTTCTCTTAGCACATCTGTTACTTCTACTTTTTCGGGTAAAGTATCTTGCAAACCAATCTTTATTTGCATCAAACTTTCAATTTCTTCTACAAAATTCATTTCAGAAGGTCGCACAAAACCAATAGAAATCCCCGTTTTATCCACACGACCAGTTCTACCCATGCGATGGATATAGGTTTCTGGAAGTTCGGGCATATCAAAATTGACAACATGAGAAACCTCAGCCACATCCAAGCCACGGGCTACAATATCCGTGGCGATTAAGATGCGATTTTGATTGGATTGAAACTTTTTTACAGACTCAAATCTGTTGTTTTGAGATTTATTGGAGTGAATTACTGCAATTTGCTCAGGAAATTTATTCTTAATTTCTGTATATAAATCATCTGCGATCTGTTTGCTAGCCACAAAAACGAGAACTTTTGAATAGGCATCATCTTCAAGCAAATGCACAAGCAAATTGACCTTGGTATAAAAATTAGGAACTAAAAAACAGGTTTGGCTTATCTGTTCTAAAGGTGTGCCCGAGGGAGCGGCTTCAATTTTTTTAGGCTCGTTAAAAAACTCAGCTATTAATTTCTCAACTTCTTCTGTAATTGTGGCTGAAAAAAGCAGATTTTGCCTTTTTTGGGGCAATAAATCTAGTATCCTGCTCAATTGTGGACGAAAGCCCAAGTCTAGCATTTCATCCATCTCATCTATTACCAATTTGTTGATGGCTTTTGTGTGCAAAGAGCCATTCAAAGCAAAATCTAATAACCTGCCAGGCGTAGCAATGACCAAATCTATGCCTTCACTCAAAATTTCCTGTTGTGGTTTGATATT
>JAAFJZ010000050.1 GCA_013298205.1 Cytophagales bacterium | reverse complement strand
AATTTAATTGTAAATAGAAAAAAAGAGAATTCATATTTATCTTTTTTTCAAAACCAAAAGCTTGTAAGCTTTTCAGTTCCGAGCCAAAAATAAAATATTCTTCATTTTTAAAATAATATAATGGTTTTTTCCCCAAAGGATCTTTTGCTATTAAAAGGTCGTTATTTAGGTTGTCGTAAACTGCAAAAGCAAAAAATCCTTGAATTAAATCCAAACATTTTTCTTTGTACATAATATACATCTGCAACAAAACTTCTGTGTCAGATTGTGTTTTAAAAATAATGCCCTTGGCTTCTAAATCTGCTTTTAGGGTTTTATAATTAAAAATTTCACCATTAAAAACCAAGCAGTATCTACCACTTTGATCTTGCATGGGTTGATTAGCGTGTTTGTTAATGTCAATAATGGCAAGCCTTCGATGTCCGAGACCTACATTACCTGACCAATAAACTTCAGCTGCATCAGGACCTCTTCTACTTAAAGCATTTAATGCATCTGAAACAGATTCTTGATATTCAAAAACATTTTTTTTCAAAGAATAGACACCTACAATACCACACATAATTTTAAAATAGCAGTTAAAATTTTTACATATATGAATTCAAAGTTAATAGAAATTGTTAAAACAGTGTGAAAGATTAAATTAAAACTCTTTTAAAGTGGAATAAAAAATTAATTATTCGGACTAGTGTTTCATTAATTAATTGAATCCACCAATTTATTGATTAACTTTTTACTATTAATCAAAACATGATTAAAAACCTGTCGATAAAACCGATTATTTCACCATAAATTCATTTATTTAAATCGAAAATTATTTTTTAAAACTGTAAAAACAATATTTTTGCTCAATAAATTTAATTCAACAACTTAAAAAAATGAAAAAAACATTATTTACTTTATTATTTACTTCAATAACGATTGGAGTTTTTGCTCAAAGTGCAGATACAACATTTTGGAATAAAAGTGTACAAGCTGGAATAAACCTTAACCAAGCATCTTTTAACCCTGCATGGAAATCTACAAATGGCGCATTTGACAACATGGCTATAGCAGGTTTTGTTTTTGGAAAATCCTTGTGGGTAAAACAAAAACATAGCCTTACAAATGATCTACAATTACAATTTGGAATGGCATTTTCTGAGGCTAATTTAGGTCCAGATACATGGAGAAAAAATATGGATCGTATTTTCTTTGATAATATTTACAATTACAAACTAAATGATAAATGGTCATTATTTGCATCCGTTTTATTTCAAACGCAATTTGCTCCAGGTAATAGATATACTAAAACTACAATTTTAAATCAGAGTCTTAACCCCAATGACCCTAACTATTCTAAAACTACAGATGTTCCTACTGTAATTTCTTCATTTTTAGCACCAGGTTATTTAGATGAAGGTCTTGGGATAGAATGGAAACCTGTTTCATATTTCTCTGCTCGTTTTGCTCCTATTGCATTCAGACAAACTTTTGTTTTGAATGAAGAAGTTGAAAAAAATATGCTTACAATAATTAATGGTGAAGGTTTTGCTTATGGAGTAAAAAAAGGATTAAAAGTAAGAAATCAATTTGGTTTGAACTTGGTAGCAAAATTTGATAAAGATTTATATGAAAACATAAATTTCAAAGCTATTTATCAGCATTTTAATGCCTATGATAATTTCGGTGCGGGTATGAATCGTTTGGATGCTATTTTAAGTGCTAGAATTTTAAAAATAATTAACGTAAGTTTGCAAGGTATTTTATTCTACAATCCTGATGTACCTACAATAGTAACAGATCCTATAGTAGGAAATATTAACAAAGGTGCTGAAGTTCAGTTTTCCCAAGCTTTGTCAGTTGGAATAGTTTATACTATCAAAAGTAAATAAACATTATCTAGAGAATTGGGAATAATTCTCAATTCTCTATTTTAATTTATTCTATTATAATGAATCTAAATCTTGATTTTTTTCAAATCTTAATTCTTTATACACCAATTACAATTATTTTTTTATCGTTTATAATACAGTTTGTTTTTTTTGGTATTTATTTTTTTCCTTTCCTTTTTACTAAAAAGAAAAATACAACAGATTTAAAGAATGATTTTGCAATTTCGGTTATTGTTTGTGCACACAATGAATTAGAAAATTTAAAAATTGCTGTTCCAGCCATACTCAAACAAAATTATGCACACTTTGAATTGATTCTCATTGATGATCGATCTACAGATGGCACAAAAGAGTATTTTACTGAGCTTTTTTTATTAGAACCTAGGTTTAATTTTGTGGAAATCCATGATTGCCCTAAGCATACAAACCCCAAAAAGTTTGCTTTAACAATGGGTATTAAAAATGCCAAAACGGATTATATTGTTTTTACAGATGCCGATTGTGTGCCTGTAAATGAAAATTGGTTACAACAATTTTCTAATCATTACCAAGAAGATACTCAAACCCAAATCGTACTTGGAGCTTCTATTTATGCCAAAAGTAAAGGATTTCTAAATCTTTTCATTCGTTTTGAAACACTTCATACTGCTTTAATGTATCTTTCTTTTGCCTTTAAAAATCAAGCTTACATGGGCGTTGGAAGAAACATTTCATATCGGAAATCGTTTTTTTTACAAAGTAAAGGATTTCACCCATTTCAAAATATTATTGGTGGTGATGATGATTTATTTGTAAATAAAAATGCAAATAAACAAAATACAAAAGTTGAATTTTCATATGAATCTTTAACCATATCAAAACCCAAAAAAACTTTTAAAGAATGGTGGCATCAAAAAATACGACATATTTCAGTAGGAAGATATTACAATTCTACTTCTAAGACCAAACTTGCTGTTTTTTATAGTTCAATGATAATTTCATTGTTTTCATTTATTTATTTATTTATTAATCCAGAATATAAGTATTTTATTTTTTCTGGCTATTTTATTCGTTTAATACTTATTTTTATAATATATTCAAAAATATTAAAGCATTTTAAGTTAAAATTTGCTTTATATTTGCTCCCTGTTTTAGAATATGCTTTTATTATTTATTATTTAGCTATTGGTTTAATAGGGTTTAGGAAAAAAAATATTACATGGAAATAGAACCAAAAGAGTTTTCAGAAAAAGCTAAGAAAGATTTTAAATTAGTTGAATTAGCTAAAAACAATGACCAAAAAGCTTTCGCTGAACTTTTAAAAAAATACAGAAAACCTGTTTTTCATTTAATCCTTAAAATGGTAAAAACGCCTATAGATGCGGAAGATCTTACTATTGAGGCATTTGCAAAAGCTTTTAAAAATTTACACAAGTTCAATCCTGATTTTACCTTTAGCACCTGGCTATTTAGAATTGCTACCAATAATTGTATTGATTTTATTCGTAAGAAAAAACTTAATACTTTTAGCATAGACAATACTTATAAAGATGAAGATGGTGATGAAATGTCTATGGATATAAAAGATGGCAACCTAAATCCACAAGAAGAAGCAATTAAAAAGCAAAAAATAGAACTTATTCAAGCGATTGTAACTAAGTTGCCTCCTAAATATCAGCTTTTGGTAAAATTGAGGTACTTTGGTGAACTTTCTTATGAAGAAATAGCTGTAGAGCTTGATGCACCTTTAGGAACAGTAAAAGCACAATTACATAGAGCTAGAGAGCTTCTTTTGGATATGGTTAGACATAGAAAAGATTCAATTTAAAATTATGATTCAAAGAATTCAAACCCTTTTTTTATTTGGCATTATTATTTGTCTAGGTCTTTTTCTTATTTTCCCACTTTGGCTTAAAGATTTAGGAGGAATACATTATGAGTTAAACTCATTTTCATTTTCTCAGATAGATGCATCCGGAACTCAAAAAATAAAAAATGTTCAGTTTTTAGCCTTAATTGCTTTACTTACAATAGGACTCACTTCTTACATAATTTATTCATACAAAAACAGAATGTTGCAAATAAAGCTTTGCATGTTTAATTCTCTTTTTATAGCGAGTTTAATGGCTATCACTATGTATTTTATTTACAAACAAGATGAGGAAGTAGGTTTAAAAGCAGGTGGAAGTTTTTATTTCGGTTTTTTTATGCCTGTATTGGCTTTGCTTTTCAATAGACTTGCTATGTTTTTTATCAAAAAAGATGAAATTTTAGTTAAATCTGCAGATAGGTTAAGGTAAATATTAAGTATTCGAATTTAGCTAAAAAAATAATGAATTACATCATTGAGGCCAAATCAGCTTATTACGAGTATACAAATGTAAAAGCACTACAAGATGTTTCTTTTACAATTTCTCCCAATGAAATTACAGCTTTGGTAGGTCCAAATGGTTCTGGTAAAACCACATTGATGCGCTCAGTAGCGGCTCTTTCTAGCTTACAAAGTGGAAATATATTTATAGACGGGCTTGATACAATTGATTATCCAAGAGAAATTCATCAAAAAATAGGCTATTTATCAGATTTTTTTGGTTTATATGATGAGCTTACTGTAGCGCAACATTTAGAATATGCAGCTCGTTCCAAAAACATAGCCAGTTCTGAAATAGAAGAAATTAGCAAAAACACATTAGAGTTGCTTTCTATTCATGATTTGAATAAACGAAAAGTAGGTGAGCTTTCTCGTGGTCAAAAACAAAGAGTGGGTATTGGAATGGCAATCGTTCATAAACCTCGGTTGCTTATTTTAGATGAGCCGGCATCTGGTTTGGATCCTGAGGCAAGATACAAACTTTCTGAGCTACTATTGTATCTTCAAAATAAAGGAATGTCTATTTTGGTTTCTTCTCATATTTTAGCTGAGTTAGAAGATTATTGTACTGAGCTTTTAATTTTGAAGGATGGAAAATTAGTAGAGCATACAAAGCTGAAAAACACAAATATTGAAAGCAAAAAAACTAAAATAAGAATTAAGTTTTTGGGAAATATCAATAAAGAAGTTTTTGATTTTATGGAATCTCAAAAAGTGGTTAGTGAAATATTTGCAGACAAAAACAATACGCTTGAATATGTTTTTACAGGAGAAGAAATTGATAAAATTAATTTTAACAGACAACTCTTCATCAATGGTTATCCTATACTTGAACTCTCAGAACCACAAGCCGACTTTCAAAAAGAATACCTAAAAAGTATAAATCGTATATGAACTTAACTTGGTGGAATAGAAACCCAGAATTTAAAAAATACCTTTGGTTAGAGTTAACAAACCAAAGACTTTTAGTACTATTTACAGCAATTATTGGTATAATTTTGTGCGTAATAGCCTCATATTCAGGTGCAGAAGGCGAACAAATTTTTAGCGTTCTCTCAAAAGTTTCTTTATTGGGTTATTTTTTTCTTACAATTATTTGGGGTTCTAAATTGGTAAGCGAATCAATTATTACAGAGATTAATGATAAAACTTGGGATTGGCAAAAAATGTCGTCCTTAACACCTTTGCAATTGATGGTAGGCAAATTATTTGGCAGCAGCATTTACACATGGCTAGGTTCTTTGCTTTGTTTATTTTGTTACTTTGGCAGCAGTTTTTTTATGGAAAATGCTGAAAAAGAGTTAAGGTTTGGATTAGTTATTGTAGTCATTGGGTTGCTTTCGCATAGTTTGGCTTTGATGTGGTCGCTTTGGGTTGTAGGTAAAAATGTAGTTAAGAAAAAGCTTAAAGCCAATTTCTTTATATTTTTTATAGTACTTTTTATTTCTACGTATCTAATGTTTAACTCTTTTTCAACCAACTTATCTACTTTAAATGTAAGATGGTATCATATTGATTTTAAGTTTCTTAATTTTTTTATTTTTGTATTATTTTATTTTTATGTTTGGAGTTTAGTGGGACTTTACAGAAAGTTTAGACATGAAATGCAATTTCGCAATTCAAGCAAAGTATGGATAGCTTTTTTATTTTCTTGTTTGCTATTTAAAATAGGCCTCTTAATTCATTTCGATTTAATCTCAATTATTGAGAAAGCATTACTGATTTTAATAAGTGCTTCATTTTTAGGGGTTTTCTTCTTTTACTTTTTGTTCTTCACTGAGACCAAAAACCTCATTCAAATACGAAAAGTTACAAATACGATGCAATCTAAAAAATATCTAAATCTAGATTATGAAGCTCCTTTGTGGTTAGTTACTTTTGGGTTTGCTCTATTTTTTCTTTTAATTACAGGAATATTTAGTTTTTTTGTTCCTGTTAATCAATTAGTTACAGAAAAAATTACAAAAGATTATTCAACATTAGGTTTATGTTTTGGAGCAATCATTTGTTTAGTTCGTGATTTTATGTTTGTAATTTGGTTTATTTTACAAAATAAAAGTCCTAAATCTGAAGGTTTAGCATTAACTATTTTAATCCTTTTTTATACCGTAATAGCATATTTGCTTTTTAGCGTTACAGGAAGCTCTTTAGTTTTGGCTTTTATTATGCCATTTATGGCGATAAAATCATGGATTTTTATTTTACCCGGTTTGATACAAATCTCAATTTTATTTTTTATGTTAAAATCATTCAGTTTGTTTTCAAAAAATTAAGCATCCAAAACCCATAGATTTTTTTCAAATTCATCATTCATTTCAAACAACAAGTCAGATTTTGGAAATGGATTTCCAAAAAAAACTTGATCTATCAACAACTCTTCATAGTTAACTTTAAAAAAAGCTATTACAGATAAAAATAACTTTTCATTTGAACTTAAGTTTATATCAGTAGTTCCAAATATGTACACTTTATTTTCCATTATTTTCATTACTGGCAAAAAAGTTTGGGTTTTATTATCAATATTATAACTCAAAATAGCATACCAACTTGCATTATTTTGTATCATTTTCACAAAAGATTCTTGGGAAATGCTTTTCATGGAAAGTAAATCATTATGAATATATTGTTGATAAACTTGAATCAAATCAATATTTTCTTCCATTTCAATATTGTTGGCTAAGCTAATAAATGAGTTAGAAGAAATTTTATTTATATCTACACTAGGAATCGAATCAAACCCCATTTTCTCAAACCCATTTAAAACCATACTTTTTTGTATTTGATTAAAGTAATTTTTATCAAAACTAGAATCAGGGCCTAAATTGATTTGAAGCTTTTCAAATCCATATTGACTCATTGAATCCGAAACAAATTTCAAGAACAAATTCAAATCTTCAATTGAAATATCTTCATATTTCTCTATAGAAGCCCAAGGCGCTTGTAAAGGTGCAAAACCTATATTTTTATAGCTAAAAATAGAAGTTGATAATATCAATTTACTTGATTTGATCATTTTAAAAGAAACGACATTTTGAATCGAAAAAGAATCTAAATATTTTTGGGTATTAAAAAAGAAGCTAGCATTTTGATTTTCTAGCACCAAACCTTTATGACTTTTGAATTCAATATTTTGCATTTTTTACGAAATAAATTACTTTGCAAAAAAAACAATTTAATTACAATTATTATTGCCTTATTTTGAGATACTGCTTACTTTTAACTTTATTATTTGTAATTCACATTGGAAAAGCCCAAAAAAAGCTAAGCGATGATATTCAATCTTTAAAAATCGTTACCCTTGCATTAGACCAAATGTATAATTTCGATTTTGAAATCGCCAAAAGCACAATTAATAAATTAGGCAAACCCTATGAAAAACACCCTGCTGCGCCTTATTTTTTATCAATGTGCATTAAAAATGAATATTATCCTATTTTAAAAAATAGTCCTCAATATTCTCCTTATTTGGCTCTTATTGAGCAAACATTATATCGGTGTCAACAAATTTTAGATTCCAAACCGAATGATCCAGAAGCTTTGTTTTTTAGTTTAGCTGCAAGGGGCGATTTAGCTCTATTTTATTCTAAACAAAATGAATTGTTAAAAGTAATTCAAGAAATTAGGATTGCGTATAGTTACATGAAAACGGCTTTACAACTAAAAAAACAGTATAGTGAATTTTATTTTTTTTCTGGTTTGTATTATTTTTATTTAGAGCAGTATCCTATAACTCATCCTAGTGTAAAGCCTTTCATGATACTTTTTGAAAAAGGAAATAAGGCCCAAGGTTTTGCAGATTTAAAAAGTGGCTCTCAATTGGCTACTTTTACTCAAAATGAATCCTTAATTTTTTTATCTGGCTTATATAATAAATATGAAACAAGGCCCGATTTGTCTTTGCCTTTTATAGAAACACTCGTTTCAAAATATCCTAATAATCTTAATTTTACTCAAAGGTATTTTGAGGTTTTGATCGAACTAAAAAAATATGATTTGGCGATGTTGCAAGCAAAAAAACTTATTAATTCTCAAATTCCTTTTTTTCAAATTTCGGGTAAAATATATGAAACAATCGTTTTGGAAAAAACCAATTCGTCTCTAAATAATCTTCATCAAAATCTTTTATTGCATTTAAATGAATATTTCAAAAACAATAGAAAATCAGAAGATTTGTTGGTTATGACATATTCGTGCATGGCAAGGATTTGTATAAAAGAAAAAAATTACAATAAAGCCAAAGCGTATTATCAAAAAGTAATAGAAAAAACAGAAAATGTTTCATATAAAAAAGAAGCAGATGATTTTTTCAAAAACCAAAAACAGTAACTGTCTAGTTTAATAATTCAGAAAATGAATTTATTTTTTTAAAAAAATCATGATATGTTTTGTTTGGTAAATCTTTAATTTCTGATAAAGTGAAAAGTTTTGCTTCTTTTATCATTTGTTCTGTATGCTCAGGATCTTTACCCATTTTGATTTCTCCACTTATGTATTTTACTTCATAAAAAAGTTCTATTGCATGCAAAGGATTATCAATATATTCATTAATAAATAAAAACTTGACGAGTTCAATTTCTAAACCAACTTCTTCCAAAAACTCTCTTTTCAACGCTTTTTCTAAAGTTTCTCCAAATTCAACTCCACCACCAGGAGCAGCCCACCAAATAGACCTCAAATCTGAAATTTTGTGTTTTAGAAGTAGAATTTTATCGTCTATAATACAAAGTCCGGTAACTCGAATCCGAACTTTGTTTGCATAATAGTCTAACATATTTTAGATTAATATGCTTTGGCAAACACTACTTTTTGGATAGATTTTTTACCAGAGTATATACAAACTCCTTCTTCTAAAGTGTTGTTCAAAGGAATACAGCGAATGGTCGCCTTAGTTTCTTCTTTGATTTTTTTCTCTGTTTCGCTAGTTCCGTCCCAATGTGCAAGTACAAAACCTTCCGTTTCCTCTATAATTTTCTTAAATTCAGTATAAGTTTTGGCTTCTCGGGTATTTTCGGTTCTGAATTTAAGTGCTTTTTGAAAAATATTTTCTTGGATTTCATTCAAAAGATTTTGAATCGCTTCAGCTACACCTTCCAAAGGAATGACTTTCTTTTCTTTTGTATCTCTTCTAGCTATTTCTACCGTTTGGTTTTGAATGTCTCTTGGCCCAATGGCTACACGTACGGGTACACCTTTAAGCTCATAATCAGCGAATTTAAAGCCAGGTTTGAGGTTGTCTCTATTGTCATATTTTACACTTATACCTAGTTTCTTTAGTTGATTTACAATGTTGGAAGCATAGGTATTTGCAGAATTTAATTGTTCTTCATTATTAAATATCGGAACAATAACTACTTGAATGGGTGCAAGTAAAGGAGGCAAAACCAAGCCCTCATCGTCAGAGTGAGCCATAATTAATGCGCCCATAAGCCTAGTGCTCACGCCCCAAGAAGTACCCCAAACCAATTCTATTTTTCCTTCTTTGTTGGTAAATTTCACATCAAAGGCTTTGGCAAAATTTTGACCCAAAAAGTGTGAAGTACCTGCTTGCAACGCTTTTCCATCTTGCATCAATGCTTCTATGCAATATGTTTCTACTGCCCCAGCAAATCTTTCATTGGCTGTTTTTACGCCTTTCAAAACAGGAATAGCCATAAAATCTTCTGCAAACTTAGCATAAACCTCTAGCATTTGTTTGGTTTCAGCTTCAGCTTCCACCTGAGTAGCGTGAGCTGTGTGTCCTTCTTGCCAAAGAAATTCTGTAGTGCGCAAAAACAAGCGAGTTCTCATTTCCCAACGTACGACATTAGCCCATTGGTTTACTAAAATAGGCAAATCTCTATACGATTGCACCCAATTCTTATAAGTATTCCAGATTACAGTTTCAGAAGTAGGTCTTACGATAAGTTCTTCTTCCAATTTGGCTTCAGGATCTACGATTATTCCTTCACCATTTTCTCCATTTTTTAATCTATAATGAGTTACTACAGCACATTCTTTTGCAAATCCTTCCACATGGTCAGCTTCCTTGCTCAAAAATGATTTGGGGATAAAAAGCGGAAAATATGCGTTGGAATGGCCCGTTTCTTTAAACATTTTATCCAAAACTTCTACCATTTTCTCCCATATAGAGTAGCCATAAGGTTTGATGACCATACAACCTCTTACGGCACTATTTTCGGCTAAATCTGCTTTTTTTACTAATTCTTGGTACCAAGCTGCGTAATCTTCGCTTCTTTTGGGAATTCCTAAACTCATTTTATTTTTTTATTAAGCTACAAATGTAAGTAAGCATCTCTAAAAATAGTTAAACTTGACTCGAAAATCGTTTTTATTTGTTGTATAAATCGATTATCAAATTCATACAATAAACATTATTTTAATAAAATTCTCTATTTTAGTACTCATTCAGTCTATTAAATGGTTTTTTGTACTTCAAAATAGCAGTTTATGCTTATTTATTGTTAAAAATCGTTATAAATTCTAATTTTAGTTTTTTTTGAATCAGAATCCTAATAACTTTGCTAAAAATAATTTTAAATACGAAAAATTAAATATAAGTGGATTTATTTGAAAAATTATTACTTGATAGAGGCCCTTTAGGCAAACATTCAAAAGTTTCACATGGTTATTTTACATTTCCTAAGTTGGAAGGTGAAATCGGACCTCACATGAAATTTAGAGGTAAGGAAGTTTTAAACTGGAGTTTGAACAACTATTTAGGATTGGCAAACCATCCTGAAGTGAGATTGGCTGATACAACAGGTACAGCAGAATACGGTCTTGCCTACCC
>JAAFJZ010000005.1 GCA_013298205.1 Cytophagales bacterium | reverse complement strand
TGAAATCCCAATTATCAACGCAATCGGAATAAGAATTTTATAATTTAACATATAATTTAATTTTATAGATTTTACCAAGGTAGTTTTACTTTATCTTTTAATTTTTGTGCTTCCTCAGCTGCTCGTTTTTGTACTTCTTGTTGGGCTTGCTGTGCTTTTTGTTGCGCTTCCTGCTGTGCCCGCTGAGCCTCTTGTTGCGCTCTTTGCTGGGCTTCTTGTTGTAATTTTTGCGCCTCTTGTTGCGCTTTTTGAGTGGCTTGGTCTTTTAAATTATTTATTTGATTGGTAATATTTCCTTTTACAGTCGTACCGCCAGCTCCCATGGGTGTAACACTTATTACTTTTACTTGAGGGCTACTTGCAGGACCTGTAACGCCCAAACTAACATTAAATTTATCTACATTTAGTGCGCCTCCGCCAAACTGACTCAATAACCCACTTGCAGCTGCACCTACTCCTTTAGCTGGAACTTCAGAATTGATGATGTAGTTTACGGTATTATCAAGCCCATAAGAACCACCAATTTTACTTTTTACATCGCCTGCATTTACATCAAAAGGTTGAAAGTTTACTTTACCATCTTTGATTTCAAATACAATTTTAGCATTCCCAATTTTAATTTCATTGGTGTTGTTTGAATTTCCAAGGCTGGTTTTGGCTAAAGAATTTACTTTAGTGAAAAAACCTGCATCTTTTAGTTTGCTATCTAGTAAATCTAGTAAACCTTTACCGGACATGGTTTCGTATTTGGGTTTCATATCTTGCCCTAAATCGCTATCAATTGCAAAAAAAGTATTGAATTTTCCTTCCATATTTTTGGCTGCGGGAGCAAATTTCTGCACCGAAGTAAAAGCTTCAAAAGCTTTAGGAATTTCAAGATTTTTGATGTCTAAATCAAAATTGAATTTAGGTTTAGACAAATCTTGGCTGCTATACAAACAATTTGTGATAAAATGCCCACCCAACATATCAAAATTCCCTTTTGAAAGTTTGAATATACCATCTTTTATGGTAATCAAACCCTCCATATTGGTCATCGTGAGGTTGTCATAAAGAACTGTACCCAAACTTGAGTTCATGGTAAAATCTATATTTTTAGGGATTTCAGCCGCTTTTTCGTCTTCTTTTTTAACTGGCTCTTCTTTTTTGGTTTCTTTGGTATCCGAATCGCTTGACATCCATTCGTTTACATCAAACGATTTTGATTTGAAATCTAATTTTCCTACTAACGTTTGGTTTTGGAAAACATAAGCCATGTAATTGCTAAATGTACCCGTAGCAGAGAAATCACTTTTACCTACAAAACCATCCATTTGAGATACGGTGATAAGTTTGGGATCAAAAGACATATTGGCTTGTGTAAGCTTAATGCCTTGGGGAAATGAAAATGATTTGAAACTAAAATTTTGAAAACCTAGCGTGCCAGAAGTAGGCAATTGGTCATATTTGCCAGCTGAAATAAGCGACATTTGACCTGAAGTAGCTATATCAGCCTTCATTTTACCATGGATTTCCATGCTATCAAGTGGGAAAATTTTAAGCAAATTATCAAAATCTATCAAGCCTTTAAAAGCAGCAGAGTACGTGTAGTCTTTAAAGTTACTCACCTTTGCACTTGCCAAAATAGGTTCACCTGCAAGTACCATGGAAAGGTTTTCCAAAACAAAAAGCATATCTTCCATTCTTCCTGTTCCATTTTGAACCATTGCACTGAAATTAATTTTCTCTAAAGGTGCTTTGGGCATTTTTTCTGATTTTACGAAGCCATCGTTCATGCTCATTTTCGCATTGATGGCTGGAAGTTGCGCAGCACTTACATATTTTCCTTTTGCTGTTACATCCAAACCAAACAAGCCTTTTAGGGTAAGGCTATCAATAGGAAAAATAGAAGTAAGCTCAGCTAGATTCAATTTAGCCTTCAGATTACCGTCTATATCATACGATTTTATGCCTTTTACAATCATTTTGGCATCAATCGGATTGCTACCAATTTCAAGATGAAGATTTTTTAAGTTTATAAGTGTATTATCTATCACGCCATCACTATTATCTACTTTTAAATCTACTTGGATATTTTTTACAGAAGTGGGCAATTTTTCATATTGAAACATTCCGTCTTTTATCAAAAGTTCAAGTCCAAATAGAGGCAATTTTTCATTTTTGTAAGTTCCTTTAGCATAAGCACTTAAAGCCAAACTTCCATCTGCTTTGATGTCTTTAAAACTTTCTGTGTACATTCCTGGCACGAGTGAAAGAATGCTTTTGAAGGCAGTTTCTTTTACTTTAAAGCTTAAATCCATATCCATAGAGCTATCTGGTTTTTGTTGCAACCAGCCATCCAAGCCTAAAGCCAATTCATTGATGATGAGCGTATTGTCTTTGAAAGTATATTTAGATAGAGGTTTATTGATGTTTACTATCAAATCAGTTGTGATTTTATTCTTTTTAAAATAGCGAACTGTATCTTTGCTTAGCGTAAGTTCTGCGATTTCAGTATGCGTGCCTAAATCGACTATATCTGTTGAGAAATCGCCTTTCCCTTGGTGATTAAGTTGTTTTATGAGCGTGTAAAGATTGGATTTTTGGTCATTATAAAGAATATTACCATTTACAATTTCCCATTTGTTGATGTTGATGCTGAAATTTGAAGGTTTTTCTTCTGTTTCGATTGTTTGCGTAGTATCAGTAGAAGGTTTTGCGATATCATAATTGGCAGTACCGTCTTTTTTAACTAAAACTTTGATATTGGGTTCTATCAAACTAATTTTATTGATTTTAATAGATTTGCCACTTATTACACTAAACACATCAAGTACTACAGCAAACTGTTTCACATCAATCAAAGTATCGCCTTCAAAAGGTGCATTGTTGGCTACGCCAAATTTATCAAGCGTAAGGGTGAAATTAGGAAAGTTTTTAAATAAAGATAAACTAAAATCGTCCATATAGACCTTCGCATTTACACTTTTAGCGATTTCTTCATCTATTTTGGCTTTAATTTTATCTTTAAATAAAACGGGAATTAAGACCATCGCAAGCAATACGAAAGCAATTAGGCCTCCAAAAATGTACAATACTTTTTTCATAATTTTAAATTGAGTGGGTTGAGATTAATTTATTTTACGGTTCCAAATACTTTTTTCAAAATGTCAGTTACCCGTTTAAGAGGATCTTTTCTGATTGATTTCTCTTCATTTTTTACAGAATAAAAAAGTCCTGTCAAAGCTTTTTGGGTTACATAGGTACCCAAACTTCCAGTATTGGCTCCTGGTACTGTGATGCCTGTAAGTGCAGATAATGCGTTTACAGAAGTAGCGAAAGTACCATAAGTAGTGTTGTAAGAATTCCAAAGGTCGTTGGTAGATTTGCCCAAAACGAGTGGCTTATTCAATACACTATCTATTTTGGGTGAATAGGCTCCAGTAAGATTGGTAAACGTTTTGTCTTTCAAGTAGGTAGTTGCAGATGAATCGGTGCCATACAAAATATTGGCGGCATCTAAGATAGACATGTCATTTACTGCTTTTTTGAAAATTGGAGCAGAAACTATAGCTGCACCTTCAGCTGCTGTGTTCATGCTTTTGATTAAGTCTGTTTGAATTTTTTGAGGATCAAAAACGATTGCAGCAACGGTATTATATGCGAGAGGATAGTCTGATTTTAATTTAGACAGTGCATTTGTAGCGGCAGTTAAATTATCTGAAGCTTCTTTTGGTAATGAAATTTTTAAAGCTTCATTGGTTAAATAAGCACCTTGTTTGGATAATAATTTTGCGGTCGTATCACTTCCTACACGCAAGGCCTCTTTGAGTCCTTCTTGCATTTCGGCTTCTGTAAGACTTGGGTTAATGAGTGTTTTAGCTACTTCACAAGAACTTAAAGTACAAACTATAGCTAATAAACTGATTCTAACAGTATTTTTTATCATATTTTTGTTTTAAAATGGGTAAATAAAATTTAGTTTATTCTAATTTTTATGAACTAAAGTGAGGTTTTATAACTTAAAAAACTGCAATTTGATTTGTATTTAACTATTATAAAGTGGGAAACCAAATTTTTTATGCAAGCTACAAATTATTTTGGATAGCCTTATATTTGAATAATTTTTTCTTGAGAATTAGCTGTAAATATTTGTAATATTTTGGTTTAAATAAAAAAAGCTTTAAAAACCAACCAAAAAAAAATCAAAGTTTATAAACGATAAAAAAAACCTATCAATATAAAAAAATATTAGATATTGATAGGTTTGGAATGTATTCTAAAACTAAACTCTAGCCAAATCTAGCTCTGTTTTGTATTTATCTTTAGCTTGCATATTACCTCTATTTTCACGAATTGTCCTTGAATAAATAGACAACTTTGAATCAAAAAGAAACCTTAAGAGAAGCTTTGTATAAGAAAGATGATATTGTAAAGTATCGTAATGAACAGTTGCTATTTCTTTTATTTTAGGTAATTTATTCCAAGGAATAGATGGAAAATCATGATGTTCATTGTGAAAACCTACATTAAGATTTACAGTATTTAAAATGCCATAATAGCTATGGGTTTCTTGGTCGCCAGAAGTAAGAAAATGTTCTTGTATCCATCTAGCTCCTAGTGGATGAAGACCGATTGAGAAAAACAAGCTAATGGTAAGGTAAGCCAAAGCCATCCATCCCCAAAAATAAACAACAGCCGTCATGGTTACTAATTGTACAGCCCAATTTAACATCACCCAATTATCCCAAATTTTAATTTCTTTTGTTCTTAAAGGTCTTAGCATTTGTACAATAGGATATATTAATAACCAGCTAGCTTTAACAAAAAAGTTGTTTCCTCCTAATTTACCTTCCCATTCGCTAGGAATATCTGCATCGAGTTCTGGAACTCCCTGAAAAGCATGGTGTTTTAAATGATACTTTTGGAAAGAAACTGCACTTGGAAAAACTTGCGGGATGTTAGCAATAATTCCCGAAATCGTATTCATAACTCTATTTTCAAAAATCAAGTTATGTGCACTTTCATGAACGCATATAAATAGTGTATGACTAGCAAAAGCACCGAAAACATAAGCACTTAAAACCATCCAGTACCAAGCCAAATCTTTAACTAAGAAAGCAGCTACAAACTGAACGATTACAACAAAACTAAGAATTAAGAACGTGTATGGATTTTTACCAATTAATTGCCTAATCTGAGGGAACTTTTGAATAATTTCTCTTGTTCTTTTTTTGTGTGGTTCTTGGTCTTGGGAATAAAGAAATTGGTTTGGATTTTCCATGTTATTAAAATTTTATACAAATGTAGGGCTTTCGTTTGTTTTTTGAAAGTAGTTTTTGAATTAATGTATGTTTGTGTGATTGAAAATGAAAAAGGTTTATTTTTATCTCTATATATTTGACTTAGTAAATTAAATTAACAAGATTTTGAACTTAAAGAATAATTTTAACGAAAAAGTTTTAACTTTTGTACATCCCAATATAATTTGTTTTAAATGTATAAATTTTATGTTTTGTAATTGGTTTACTTTTAGCACATTTAGATAAATATAAAAATAAATTTATTTTCATAATCGAGGAAATGGCATTAAACAAAAAAAATAAAATCACCATAATAGGAAGCGGTAATCTTGGTACTTATTTTGCTTATGCTTTTGAAAAAGTTGGATTTCAAATAGAGTACGTTTACGGCCGTAATAAAAAAAATGCAACTAAAATTTGCGAAAGATTATATGCTAGCCAAGCAACTGATGAACTAGATTTTTCAAAATCTCAATCTTCTTTTTTTATTATTTGTGTAAAAGATGATGCTATATTAGAAGTTGCAGATGAACTTATTTTACCGCATGGCAGTATTTTATGCCATAGCTCGGGTATGCTAGAAATGGAAATATTATCTCATTTACCATTTAATTGTGGGGTTTTTTATCCTTTAATGACTTTTACAAAAGGAAGAAATTTAAGCACCAAAGATTTTCCATTTTGTTTAGAAGCTTTTAATAACCAAACTTTGGATGTGATGAAGCATATCGCTAGCCATCTTAGCCAAAGTGTATATGAAGTAAATAGCGAAGAGAGAAAGCTTTTGCATCTTACTGCTGTAATATCAAATAATTTCACCAATCATTTAATATCATTATCGAAAAATATACTTGATGACAACGATATAAACTACAAAATTCTAAAACCTATTTTAGAAGAAACAATAAGTAAGGCTTTTGATTTGGGTCCAGTAGAATCTCAAACTGGACCAGCTATTCGTAAAGATTGGAACACGATCAAAAAACACATCGAATTTTTAAAAGATTATCCTAAAATAGCAACTATTTACCATCATATCAGCAATAGTATTGATGAAAACAGGATTATATAAACATTTAATCTGTTTATATTTGATTTAGTTGTTTGATCTATTCAAATGAGTTTGTGAATTATTTTGAACTATTTTGCAAGAATGGCCATCATATTCTAAAA
The DNA here is from genome assembly GCA_013298205.1 of Cytophagales bacterium. GTDB lineage: Bacteria > Bacteroidota > Bacteroidia > Cytophagales > UBA9547 > JAAFJZ01. The sequence goes on along the minus strand of JAAFJZ010000005.1, from coordinate 14,675 downwards.
CATATAGCCCTAAATTCACGTGTAAAAACGAATCCATTTCAATCAAATTTTTATTCATAAGATAACATAATAAAATTCGAATAGCTCTTCCATGCATACAAACAAGAATTGTATGCTCATCTTCTTTACTCAAAATAGCATTTACAACAGGTTTTTGCCTTTCCAAAACTTGAACAGGACTTTCTCCTCCTTTTACCTGAAACTCAACATTTCCTTTTGCCCATTCATTAAGCATAAAAGAATATTCTTGTTTTTCTTCTTCATTGGCTATTTTTCCATCATATAAACCCCAGCTGATCTCATTTAGTTCTTTATGCGCTTCCCAAGGAATGCCTAAATCTATAAACCCTTGTACAGATTCTATGCTTCTTTTTAGTTTGGAAGTATATATTTTGTCAAAAGAAATGCTTTTGTAAAATTCAAAAAAATTAAGGGATTGCTTGCGTCCGGTATGATTTAAAGATGCATCAACCGAGGAGCCTTGAACAATTCCTAGCCTATTGAATTCAGTTTCGCCATGCCTAATGAGATAAATGATTTTTTTCAGAATTTTATATTTAAATGAAGGATTGAGTACAAATTTAGTCTCAATTTTTAAATTTCATACAACTTCAATAATGAATTGGGCTCTTTTTAAAATGTTAAATCAAAAAATAGTAGAAAAATGAGTAACGTTGAAAGTTGAAATTTACAAAAAAAGTAAATTTATTCAAGTCGAAGATTCAAGTTATAAAGAATTAATTCGAAAAGCAGAAATTCAACCCATAAAATAACTAATTCACATTGTGAAAAACTTGTTGAACATCGTCATCTTCTTCTAATTTATCAAGTAAGTCTGTCAAATCATTCGCTTGCTCTTCATCTAAATCTTTGCTCACATTGGGCAACCTTTGAACTTCAGAAGAAACAATATTTATATTTTTTTCTTCAAGTGCTTTTTGCATTTTACCAAAATCTTGAAAAGAAGTTTGAATAACAAGTTCGTTTTCATCGGCTTCAATATTTTCTAAACCAAAATCAATCAATTCAAACTCTAATTCTTCAATATTTATATTTTCGGCTACCAATCTAAAAATAGATTTTCTTTCAAACATAAAACCTATTGAACCAGAAACACCAAGCTCGCCTTTACTACGAGAAAAATACATCCTTAAATTAGCAACTGTTCTATTGGGATTTTCAGTAGCACATTCCACCATAATAGGCACACCATGAGGGCCATAGCCTTCATAAACAATTTCTTGGTAATCTCCCATTTCTTTGGAAGTAGCTTTTTTTATAGCCGAATCAATTCTATCTTTAGGCATATTAACGCCTTTGGCATTTTGAATTGCGACTTTTAGCCTCGTATTATTTTTAGGATCAGAACCTCCTTGTTTCACAGCAATTGAAATTTCTTTTCCAATTTTTGTAAAAGCTTTTGACATTTTATCCCATCTCTTAAACTTTCTTGCTTTTCTAAATTCAAATGCTCTTCCCATGATTATTGGTTTATTTTAATTATTAGGGTACAAAGATATTTTCAAAAGATTAAATATGAAAAAATAAATTAAACAATACTTTTAAAATATTAGAAAATCACAAAACTATCATTTACCCCTACCTTTGATAACTGTGTAAACTGTAAAAAACATGATTCTAAAATCCATAAGGATTGACATATTTTTAATGTAAAAAATGTCATATTTCAATCTTCTTATCATTTCTTCTACATTTTCAGCATATCCAAATTTTACTTGTGCCAGTGAAGTAATACCTGGTTTTACTCTTAATCTATATTTGAAATTAGGTGATCTTTTTAAAATCTGCTTCATATAAAAATCTCTTTCTGGTCTAGGACCCACAAGCGACATATCACCCACAAGCACATTATAAAATTGAGGTAACTCATCTAAACGAGTTTTTCTCATAATTTTACCCCAAGGAGTGATTCTTTTATCTGTATCTGAAGAAAGAGCAGGACCTAATTTTTCAGCATCCGTGTACATGCTTCTAAACTTGATAATTTTAAAAGGCAAACCACCTTTTCCTAATCTTTCTTGAAAAAAAAGAGCTGGCCCTTTAGAATTTAAGATAGTAGCCAAAGCTATTCCTAATAAAAAAGGACTAAAAAAAATAAGGACAAACAACGAAGCAATTATATCCAAAGAACGTTTGAGATTTTTTTGCCAGAAAGGCATAAGGTCTCTATTAATCTCTATTAAAGGTATGCTAAAAACATGGCTTATGCTCACTTGCCCCACCATAATTTGATACAAATCTGGAATAATACTTACCCTTAATTCATAATATTCTAAAGTTTCTAAGATATTTTCTATTTTACTATGTTCTTCGGGTTGAATGGCTATCACAACTTGCTCGATTTGGTAACTTTCAATGATTTTATCTAATATTGAAATATTACCTAAGCATTTTACTTTATCGCCCAAAATATTGGTATCCATTTCAATATAAAGATAGCCCACAAATTTCCAACCTAAAAGATGGGAAATGGATTCGATTTCGTCATGAATTTCTTTTGCATTTTGGTTTGCGCCAATAATTAAAGTGTTAAAAACGATTTTTTTATCATATATCAATTCTTTGGTATGATTCATTAAAAACACCTTTGTGATACTCGAAATAAAGAAATGAATTGAGAAATATAACAACAAAACCGTAATATAATCCCTGTAATTATCAATAGTAAAGCGAGTTACAGAATAAAAAGAAGTAATGATAACACAGCCTACAATAGCAATAACTAATAAACTTAAAATATCAACTACTCTAGATTTTCGAGTTATTTCATGATAAAAACCCCAAAAAGCATAAACAGTAAACCAAAAAGCTGATATAAAACAGGCATTGAATGTTAAATCTATCCATTCAAATTCCATGTTATGGTTAATATAAACACCCAAAAAAGTATAAAACATAATCCATGACAAAAAAGAAGACAAAATATCTCCTATGCCATAATACAAAACTAATAAATGGTCGTTTTTGCGATTGATCAATTTTAGAAAAATTTTTAAAGTTGAATATTAAAACAAGAAATAAATTTATAAAATTACCCTAACTATGCCAATTACCATGATAATTTTTAAGATTAAACTTAATTTTTGAAAATTATTTTTAGAATCTGCAAAAGCTAAAAGACAAGTAAACCCAAACGTTAAAACCAAAATACAGTAATCAAGATATAAAAATTTAAAACTATTAAATCTAATTTCCCAAATTAAGTAAAAACCTATAAATATTCCAATTATAAAATAAAGTAAATATTTTGTTTTACGAATTCCCCAAACGATAGGTAATGTTCTACAAGAAAACTTAGCGTCTCCTTTTATATCTTCCATGTCTTTCACTACCTCTCTGACTAAGTTAATCAAGAAAGCAAATATCATAAAAAAAACCGCATTTAAAGGCACTGAATTACGAAAAACACAAACCAGAAAAATAGACATTACGATTAATAAAGCCACTACAATATTGCCAAAAAATGGCATTCTTTTGAGTTGGTTAGAATAAAGCCAAAGCAAAAAGATTGAGCCAATTAAAATTACTAATATTTTAAAACCTAAAAAAAAGCCAATAATCAAAGCAAAAAAATTGAAGTGAATATGGAAAATAATCGCCCATCTACGAGTAAAATTTTTTCCAATTGTAATTCTTTCAGGATGGTTAATCATGTCTATTTTAATGTCGTAATAGTCATTTATGATATATCCGGCTGCCGCAACAAAAACTGTAGCTAAACTAAGAAGCAAAAAGTCCCAATCGAAAGGATAAAACTGGGATTTATTTTGTAATATAAAATAATTAATAAGGTATTGACTAAGAAAAATAATTGCCAAATTGCCTGTTCTAATGAGTTTTAGGAACGGATAAATATAGCTTTTATATAAATGTTTCAATTCAATTATTTTTCTTTTTAGAACTAAAATCAGTGTGAAATGAAAAATATTAAAAACTAATTTGGGTAATTTTTAATGAAAATGAAAACAAAAAATTAGATTACTTCTCCAAACAAAGTTCCAGCAGTGCAATCTGTTATTCGCACTTTCACATAGTCACCTTTTTTGAATTGAAAAGCTGGTATAATAACGACTTTGTTTTCGCTAATCTTACCACTCAAATGTAGTTCTGATTTTTTTGAGGTTCCTTCTACTAACATCAAACATTCTCTGCCAATTTCTTTTTTGTTTCTAGCCAAAGAAATTTCATTTTGTAAAGCCATAATTTCGGCAAGACGTTGTTTTTTTGTAAGTTCACTTACATCATCAATATATTTTTTTGCAGCAGGCGTACCAGGTCTTTCTGAATATGAAAACATATAAGCCGCATTAAATTGTACTTCCCTCATCAGACTCAGAGTTTCTTCATGGTCTTCTTGGGTTTCGCTACAAAAACCAGAAATGATGTCAGTGCTTATGCCACAAGTATCGCCTAAAATATTTTTAATAGATTTTATCCTTTCCAAATACCACTCTCTAGTATAAGTTCGGGTCATTTTTTCCAAAATTTTAGTGCTTCCACTTTGCGCTGGTAAATGAATATGATTACAAATATTTTCATGTTTTTTTATAATATGAAGCACTTCATCTGTAATATCTTTGGGATGTGAAGTTGAAAAACGAATTCGCATTTCTGGGTGTATTTGCGCACAAGCATCAAGCAATTGGGGAAAATTCACAATTGAACCACTCTCTTTATTCTCCCATTTGTATGAATCTACATTTTGACCCAAAAGCGTAACTTCTTTAAAACCATCAACATGCAAATCTTTGATTTCTTTTAAAATCGTAAGAAGATCTCTACTTCTTTCTCTGCCTCGGGTGTAGGGAACAACACAAAAAGAGCACATGTTATCACAACCTCTCATAATAGAAACATAAGCTGTTACTCCATTACTGGAAAGCCTTACGGGATTAATGTCTGAATAAGTTTCTTCCCTTGAAAGAAATACATTCACAGATTTATTGCCATCTTCAGCTTCTGCAAACATTTGAGGGAGAGTACGATACGAATCTGGGCCGGCTACTAAATCCACAATTTTTTCCTCTTCCAAAAGCTTTGATTTGAGTCGTTCAGCCATGCAACCCAAAACACCAACCAAAAGACCTGGATTTCTTTTCTTTTGTGGTTTAATTTGATCTAGGCGATTCCTAATTTTTTGTTCAGCATTTTCACGAATGGAACACGTATTAAAAAGTATTACATCTGCAGTTTCAATTTGAGAGGTAGTCGCCATTCCCGCATCTTTCAAAATAGAACTTATGATTTCACTGTCGGAAAAGTTCATTTGACAGCCATAGGTTTCGATGTAGATTTTTTTACCTAAACCAAAAGAGTCTTTACTAAATTTGGGAATATCTAAATCTAATTTTTCAGTTTCAGTAATAGATTCAGTTGACATAACTTATTGATTTTTATTGAATTGAATAAATAAAGGCAAAACCATAAATTAAAACTCTTGTTAGTTTAATAAAAAAGTTTTAAAAATGAAATTTGAACTTTTTAAAACTTAAAACAAAATATTCAGATTTCAATTTTAGAAGACTAATTATCATACTAAAACAAGATGTATTTAAGGTTTAAATAGATAATAAGATATAAAACCTTTTTGAAAAGCAAAATTAAACATTTCTGTCAGATATTAAAATTTGATTTTGAAATGATAATGTAAAATAAAATTTGCTGATTTGTAATCTTGTAACCATTAAATAATTTTTTCGTTATAAAACATAATTAAATATTTCCCCACTTTAAAACAGAATTTCTATAAGATAATCGCTACTCCACCAATTTCTTATACACAATGAAAAAGTGCCAACTTACAGATTCAGAACTTGTTAGTTCTTATCTCTCAGGAAATAGCAAATCATTTGAAATTTTATTAAAACGTCATAAATCTAAAGTTTTCACCACTATCTATCTTCTAGTAAGAGATAAGAGTTTGGCAGAAGACCTGTTTCAAGACACATTCATAAAAGCTTATCATACCTTGCAATCTGGTAAATACAATGAAGAAGGTAGGTTTTTGCCTTGGATAAGCAGAATGGCTTATAATCTTTCTATAGATTATTTAAGAAAAAATAAACGTAAGCCTGAAATAAAAATGACGGATGCTACGTTAATGTTAAGTACAAATAAATCTTTTGAAGAAGAAAGTGAAGTTTCTGCGATCGAAAAAGAAGAAAAAGATACACTTATCAAAAGTTTAATACATACTTTGCCTGATGCACAAAAAGAGACTTTGATGTTAAGACATTATGGTAAACTTAGCTTTCAAGAAATAGCTGAAACTACAGGTGTGAGCATTAACACCGCTTTGGGTAGAATGAGGTATGCATTGCTTAGTTTAAGAAAAAAAATAAACGAAAATCCAGCATTTGCCTATGAACAAAATTACTACAAATTCAAAAAGAAGCCAAACTTACAGCTTCAGGAATAATACGATATATTGCCAAGAAAAAGGTTTGCAACTAGATTATATTTTAAATAAAAATTTAAGAGAACCCTCTAATCAATCGGTAAAGTTTATCTTAGATTATGTTTCTTTGCAAAAACAAGTTTTGTGAATCGAAAAGAAAGGTATAAATTTATAATAAACTACTTTCTTGGTTTACAGCCTACACCAGAAACTGAATTATCATATTCAAACCCATTTCAGCTTCTGGTAGCCGTAGCACTTAGTGCCCAATGCACTGACAAAAGAGTTAATATGGTTACTCCTAAGCTTTTTTTAGATTTTCCCGATTCTAAAGCCCTTGCTACTGCCGATTTTGAAATGTTATTCCCTTACATCAGAAGCATTTCATATCCCAATAATAAAGCTAAAAATCTAATCGCAATGGCTAAAATGCTTGAAACAGATTTTAATTCTGTTGTCCCAGAAAGCATTGATGATTTGCAAAAGCTACCAGGTGTAGGCAGAAAAACAGCAAATGTAATCGCCTCTGTTATTTACGAAAAACCAGCAATGGCAGTAGATACACATGTTTTTAGGGTTTCAAGGCGATTGGGTTTGGTAAGCCAAACTGCAAAAACTCCTATTTTGGTAGAAAAACAATTGGTAGCAAACATAGCGAGCGACTTAATTAGGCATGCGCATCATTGGTTAATTTTGCACGGTAGATACGTTTGTATAGCAAGAAAACCTAATTGTGCAAATTGTGGCATATCTAGCCATTGTAAATTTTTTGAAGATGGTATTAAAAAACAAAATAAATTAGCCTCTCTTGCCCAGTAACAATTTAAACAAAAAGTTAATACCCCTTTGACAATCACCGAAAAAATTATTTCTTTTTTATGGCTTTCACGAAAATTTGAGCAATTAAACCTAAAATCAGTTCAGAATGAGCCTATTTTAATCACTAAAACAGGATGGTTAAATTCTAATTCTGGACCTGACTTTAAAGAAGCAGAAATTACAATCGGAAACCTAAATTGGATAGGACAAGTAGAAATCCATATAAAAACTACAGATTGGAAGCGACACGGACATCAAAAAGACCCCAATTACGACTCGGTTATTTTGCATGTTGTTTGGGAAAATGACATCAACGAATCTGATACTTTACTTTGGAAAACGCCAATTTTAGAGCTAAAAAGTTTGGTAAACGAAAACACAATCAAGCGAGTAAACGAAATAATAGGTAACCAACAAAATATTAAATGCAAAGAATTTATTGGCTCTGTACCCGATATAGTATTTGAAAATGCCAAGCAAAATGCGCTTTTACGTAGGTTAGAAAGGAAGTCAGAAGAAATAGAAACAATCTATAAATCTACTTACAATGATTTTAATGAAACTTTATATCAGTGGTTTTCTAAATGCTTTGGTGGAAAACTAAATGCAAATAATTTTTTAATTCTCTCTCAGAGAATCTCTTATAAATTAATTACAAAATACATTGATGATACGTTTAAGCTAGAATCGATGCTTTTTGGTGTTGCCGGGTTTTTGGATAAGAACTTAAATAACGAATATTACCTTAAACTTCAAGATGAATATAATTTTTTGTGTGCAAAGCACCCTATATTAAAAAATAAAATGAAAGAAAGCCAATGGCAATTTTTCAGGTTAAATCCCAATGCATTTTCAACATTGCGCCTTTCGCAATGGGCTGCTTTTCTTTCTATTACCAAAAATTTACTAGATTTTTCGCTTTCATTTAAGGGGAATTTTTATAAAGAAAGCAACGCAATTAGGTTAAAGATTATGGCATCAGAATATTGGAATGAAAACTATGTTTTTGGAAAAGTTTCGGTTAAAATCCCTAAAAAAATTGGTGTTCAGTTTTGGGAGTTATTCATAATTAATGGAGTTTCAACGTTTTTATATTTTCATAGCGTGAGTTTAAGTATTGAAGACCATTTAGAAGAATGCATAAGAATACTCGAATCTCTCAAAGTAGAAGAAAACATAATTTTAAAAGATTGGGAAGAAGTAGCAAGAAAAGGGAAAACAGCTTTTGATTCTCAAGCAATGATAGAATTGTATAATAATGATTGCAAATTTGCTAAATGTTTAGAGTGTCCTGTGGGTATAGAGATCTTGAAGACTTGATGTTTTTATTGTTATAGTTATTATTCAAGAAAACACAAAAAGTAATTCTAAAAAATTGAATAAGTAATATATACTTAAGAACTCCTGGTAAAATATTAAAACCCTAGTCAAATAATATTACTAGGGTTTTAAGTATAAAAACAAGTTCTATAAAGTTTATTCGCTTACTGACAATGCTTCTACATAGTAAGGAACTCCATTAATAAGACCAAATACCATTATAATTTTTTCAGTATCAAATCTTGAAAAGTCTACAAATTTGTATGAAGTATTTTCTATCGCTTTTGCTTCATTCACAGTGAAATCTGCATTTAATCCATTATAAGAACCTGCACCTGTAGGCATTCCATTGGCATCTAACAAAGGGTTTCCACTGGCATCAATAATAAAATTAAACATAGAAGTGAAAGCAAAACTTGTTCCTTCTTCATCAGCAGACCACTCTCCCATTTCTAATGACGACATTTTACCGTAGGTGCTATCTGTAAAAGCTAAAGTTTGATATTCAAACGATTCATTCAATATCAAAATAGCGTTTAAATCTGGCGCTTTTTTGAAAACAGTTTTGATAGAATCATAAGTATAGAAATTTTGGAAAATAAACATTTGATATGAAGCAGAATCTGTTTTGCCAAACGATTTTTTGCCACCTGTTAACCTTCTAGAATTTGGACTAGACTGCTGAGATACAGATTTTATTGTTTTATTGGTAGTCGTTGCACCTGATCTTGTTCTGATATTACTTTTATTTGCAGGAACAGTGTTGATAGCAACTGGAGGCTTCACTGCTGATAATTTTTGTTTGGCTGTTGATGTTTTGTTGTTAGCAGATGCAGCAGCAGAGACTCCAGATACAGTACTTGTGCTAGCGGTTGGTTTTTTTGCAGGAACTGGATCCGACTTTTTTGTCTCGCAACCAATGACTAAAAAGCTGATTGAAAGTACAGTTAAGAGTAATTTTAGATAATTTTTCATAATTTTTTATTTGATTTATAAATTTGTTTTCACAAAAGTAAACAATCAATAAATAGCTAAAAATAGGTGCTACTACTCATTTTAGTAGCATTCCTAAAAACCAAAATAACCATTTGCATCACTTCATAAATAAGTATTATAAAAGGTTTTATGAGTACAAAGGACATATTTTTAAAGGAATTGACATCAACTTTCCTAAGAGCTGAACTTTTATATCTAAAATAACAATTGCTTTTTTGTGTTAAAAAAATCTTTTTAACACAAATTTCTTAAACGTCATTCGTTAGTTCTACTTTAAGACTTTAGAGTCCCCATTTTTATAGTAACTGTCGATTTAATTTTTTCTATTATTGCCAGCTTTCTTTGCTTGTAATGAATTATCTCATTGATAAGTCGTTCCACTTCCTAAATAAACAGAAATAATCGTGATAGGAATTTTCATTTTATAGTTTGCAATTTGAAGGTGAATTTTAAACCTACCAACTATAAGAACTAAATTTTAATTTATTCAATGTTAAATTCATGAAAGGTAGATTTAGTCAATTGAAAAAAATGAAGTTTAAAGGCATTAAAATAGATTATTTAATTTTTTTTTAACAATTTATAAAATAACATGTCTCTTGATTTTTATAAATATATTGTACAATACTATAAATTAAGACTTTGTAAAAATTTAATTTTAGTAACATTACGAGTTCACAAACGAATGTGTAGACCAGAAACACTAAAACGGGGCGAATCCGAAAAGCCTAAGAGTAGGAATAAAATAAATCTCAATTACAAATGTTTAAAAAATCATTACAATTACTATTAATCTTATCAGGATTGATATTTTTAAGTTCATGTACAGCCACTTTATCCACTGCAACGAGAGATGCAGCCAAATTACCACCATTGGTTTTCACTAGAGCCGATTACAAACTTTCAGAAGATGTTTCTGCTGATTCTGAGGTGAATACAACTTATTTCTTAGGTATGTTAATGTCTTATAAAGTACCTGGAATGAAAAACTCAGATGTTAAATATGGTTACATTAAAGGAGTAAATACGTCAGTTGGTGAGCAAATTGCTCTTTATCGTTTGTTAGAAACTACTCCAACAGCTGATTTTGTAACAAATGTTAGATATTTCTCTAGTTTTACTTCTAAAAATTTCTTAATTATTAAATCTTACAGCACCAAAACTAAGGTAGTTGCTAAAACTTTAACTTTAAAAACTGATAAATAAGTATGAAAAAATATATCGCTTGCTTGTTCATTATTGCTTCTTTGGCATTAAGTTCATGCGTTACTTATTCTTCAAAAGAAATTAATTACAAAGAAATTTCTTTTAGTAAACTTCAAAAACCTGATTTTTCAGTAACAGAAAATCTTACAGCAGAAGTAGAAGTTAAATTTGATTCAAAAGGAAACCCAATTGGTAAAGATGCTAATACTTATAATATTGGTAAAATAAATGATTTGGTTCCAGATGATTTCAATAATTATGTTTCTTACAAACAACCATCTGTTTTAGAATCTATACTTTCCATATTTACTGGGGGTTCTACTTCAGGTAGCAGAAATGCTACGGGTATTTTAGGTGGAAGTCCTGGAAACGATTTTGCTTTGTATGCACTTGCAACTAAATATCCTGACATAGACTATTTTGTAAACATCAGAATAGAAACTAAAGGTAGTTTGACAATTGTTAATGCTAGAGGAATAGAATTAAGAACTGACAAATAGTTCTAATCTCAGTTTTTAAAAATGCTTTATTTCAGATTTGGAATAGAGCATTTTTTTAATTTTTAACATGAAAAGACCTTTATTTTTTCAGTTTATTTTCATATATTTCAATCCATTCTATCAAACTAATTTTCTTGGTTAGCTCTCCAATTATTTGAAATGGTATTTGGTCTAGTTTTTTGAATCGAATACAACTTTTGCCAATGTCTAATTTTGAATAGCAATTTTTTTTGTAAGTTCCTGTAAACCATTCTAATAAGCTGTTTTCTGCATATAAACCCATGTGATAAATGGCAATAAAGTTTTTTTGTGAAGCAATACTCATAAAAGGCAAAGGTTGTTTGGGGTCGCAATGGTATCCATTGCGATAAATGGAATGAGGAACGACATATCCAATCATACCGTAACTTATTGTTTCGATAAATCCTTGTGGCAAATTCTCTAAAATGGTTTTTCTTAAATCTTGCATTGCATTTTTTCTTTCTAATGGAAGTTGTTCAATGTATTGATTTGGGCTTTCTAAAATTGTTTTCATAGAATCATTTTTTTAAATAATATGTGTTTATAAATTTATCAATCTTGTTTTAAAATATGTCAAATTATTTTTTTAATCAAGCACAAATCAATTAAAATATAAGATATTTTGAATTTAAAAACGCTTTTTCAAAAATGCTTTGTTATTTTTGAAAATTACTAGCTAATACTTCTATTTACCACTAAATATTGTATTTAATTATTTAACATAAAAAAAATTAAAAAATTGATTTTAGCTTTCCATCTGAAATCAATTTGAAGTAAAAATTAGTTTTTTGCATAAATTATTATATAAATTAAATCTTAAATAAACTTAGAAAAAGTAATTTCATGAACAGTTCTAAGTCCAATTTTCAAACTTTAGCTCAGGTTTTATACCAAAGCAAATACTTTGATTTCTTGGTATTTTTATTTCTATCTTTCCTTTTAGTAACCCAGTTTCTAACTTGGCAAATTCAATCTGTGTTTTCGATTGCTTACGGTGGAAGTTTGGCTCTTGCCGTTTTTTCCTTTTATTGTAGTAGAAAAGTTTATTTTAGTAGTATTTACACTTTATGGCTTTTTGTAGGACTAGGTGTTATTTTTTGGATTTCTTTATTGATTCATCAAGATTTTTCAAAAGAAGCTATTCACGATTCGTTTAAAAGAATGTTGTGGATTTATTCTGCACTAATTTTTTGTTTTATAAAAAGGTTGCCAAAGCTTTATGAATGTCTACTCATTGGGTTTTTCTTATTAGAAATTCTATTGCTAACATTATTTAAAATAGTACCCTTTTTTATTTATCTCATACAAGTAGACCCTACTATGTTTTATGGTAATTATACTGGATCTGAAAGATATAATAAAGATGGGTATTTGCATCACGGGCTTTCTATTTTAGCTTATATGGGTATAATTGTTTCTTTTTTTCTTTACAGATTGAATATATTAAAATCCCAATGGTTTAAAATAGGAATTGGTTTTTTGGTCTTATATCTTATTGTTATTATTTTTATTACAGGTGCTAGAGTTGGAATTGTTGCATTATTTTTAATTTCATTGGTTTACTTTGGATTAGGAATCAAAAAATTATCTAAAAAACAAATTTTGGGCATCGTTTTGGCGGGGATAACTTTGTTAATTTTCTTAGGAATTATGGTTTCCAAAATTGATTCCTTAAAAGAAAGATACGAATTTACAAAAGTCGATTTATTGCATATTATACACAACAAAAATTCTTTAGGAATAGACGCAGGTAAGGGTTCTCTTACAACTAGGTTTGTAAATAATGCTTTTTATTTTCAAATTTTTGAAAAAGCGAAATGGAAAGGTTTCACTGGCCCATCTGTTTCAAAATACAATACAGCTATAGAAAAGCATTTTCTTGACTTTAATCAAGACTTAACCATTCTAAGGCTCAAACCAGCGAATCAATGGCTAAGATTTTTGATTCAATTTGGGTTTCCGCTTACGCTACTTTATTTTGTTTTGTTATTTATGCCATTATTTACAGAGCGAAAAAGTGATTTGTTTTTGATAAACAGTTTTCTTTTAGGAATTTTTATTTATTCTAATACCGAAACAGCTTTTGATATAAGTAATTTTTTTGCATTTCTAGCTATAAGTTTTCCTTACTTTATAAGGTTGAGTTTTTTCTATAAATCAAATGCTCAGAAAGAATTACCATAAGAAATAGGTTTACTGCAATTATATTAAAATTGTTAGCAAACCTATTTCAAATATCTTAATTAAATTATAACTTATGCACTCCCTCTCCTATGGAGCAGATATAAAATTCGGGAATTAGTTTTGTTTCTTGGGTGTATTTTTTAGCTACATTCTCAGTAAAAGATTGTAGTTTGTCTTTTTCTACTAGAGCGATAGCGCAACCCCCAAAGCCAGCTCCCGTCATCCGTGCGCCCACACAAGACGATTCATTTTGGGCAGCCGATACCAAGGCATCTAATTCAAAACCCGTAACTTCATAATCATTTTGTAAAGAATAATGTGAAGCATTAAGCAATTCACCAAAAAGTTTAATCTTGCCATCTTTTAAAGCTTGCATCGCATTATACACTCTTTTGTTTTCTGTGATGGCATGTAAAGCTCTTTTCTTTATTATTGAATCAAAAATAAGTTCGTTGACTTGTTCTACTTTGGCTTCACAAAGATTGGCTAGCGTGTATTTTGTTCTTAAATCTTCCAAAGCCATATCGCATTCGGCTCTTCTTTCATTGTATTTTGATTCTGCTAGCTCACGCTTTTTCATACTATTCATAATCACCCAATCGTGGTTGAGCAATACTTTATCCATTTTGGCATAATCGTAAGCCAAAGTTTGGCAATCTAATAAAATAGCATTTTGCTTTTTGCCCAAAGCCACAGCAAACTGATCCATAATGCCACAGCTTACACCGATAAACTTATTTTCTACTTTTTGACAAAATTTTGATAGCCAAACTTTATCGGGTTCTATTCCTTTCACTGATAAGAGCATGAAAGTTGTAAGCACTTCAATGGCTGCTGAAGAAGATAAGCCTGCACCGTCAGGGAGATTGCCTTGGTAATAAATATCGGCTCCAAAAAGTTGATAACCTTCTTCTTGAAGAAAAAACATAACGCCTTTTGGGTAATTTGCCCATGAATGTTTGACATCAAAAACTATTTTTTCATCAAGGTCTATTTCTATAACACCTTGATTGGGTTTGTTGGCAGAATAAAGTCTTATCGTTCTTGACTCATTAGGATTAATTAAAGCATAAATACCCAAAGTAATGGCAGCTGGCAAAACTTTCCCGCCATTATAATCTATGTGTTCACCTATCAAATTTACCCTGCCTGGGGAGAAAAAAGTAGATTCAGCTTCTGAACCAAAAACTTTCTTAAAATCATCATTCATT
>JAAFJZ010000499.1 GCA_013298205.1 Cytophagales bacterium | reverse complement strand
TTTACAACAACGAGCATCTTAAATGAGATGAAGAAAGTTGGAGCAAACGAAGCTGATATTATTGCATTTCTTGAAGGAATAAAATTACCAGCAGACGAAATAGCTTTAAAACAAATTACCGAAATCATTTTAACAACTGAAATTCCTATTGGATATTTAACAATTTCCAATGCACTGCAATGGAGATTACAATATGCAAGAATTAGAGATTTGAAGAATGACATACCAGGCATTGACAAAATTATAAGCTATAACAAACCTGAATAATGAAAGTATTTGAAGCAAATATTACTCATCAGGTTTCAGATTTCTTAAATGACAATCTGAAAACGATTACATCTTTTGAAAAGGCAAATCAAAAAATGTATGATGCCTTCGGCATCATACATTTTTTTGATAATGGAGAAGAATTGGAAACTCTTAAAGAAGTTCTTTCAATTACTCATAATATTGTTGAAGAACCAGACAGAGCAGAATATGGCGACTTTCAAACTAATTTAGATTTAGCTAATAAAGTTACATTACACTTGGCTTCAAAAAACATTTCACCCGAAGTTGTTATTGAGCCTACCTGCGGAAAAGGGAATTTTATTATTGCTTCTCTACGCAACTTCAAAAACATCAAAAATGTATTCGGAGTTGAAATTTATAAACCTTACGTTTGGGAAACTAAATTCAGTATTGTAGATTTCTTTCTTTCTAATCCAAAATCACACAAGCCAAAAATTTCGATAGTTCATTGTAACGTTTTCGACTTCGACTTCAAAACGATAGCAAAGGAGCATTCTACGAATGATATTTTAGTAATTGGTAATCCACCTTGGGTAACCAATTCAAAATTGGGTAGTTTAAATTCAACAAATCTTCCTAAAAAAACGAATTTCAAAAATCATAGTGGTTTAGACGCAATGACAGGAAAAGGCAATTTTGACATTGCTGAATTTATTACATTGACTATGATTGAAACCTTTCAAAATATGAAAGGGGATTTATTGTTATTGGTAAAAAATTCTGTTATTAAAAACATCGTCTTTGACCAAAATAAAAATCGATACAAAATTTCAACTATAGAAAAACATTGCATAGACAGCAAAAAAGAATTTAATGTTTCCGTTGAAGCAGCTTTATTCTATTGTAAGTTAAACTCACTTCCTACATTTGATTGCACGGAATTTGATTTTTACAACAATCAAACATCTCAACTTGAATTCGGTTGGCTTAACGATAAATTTGTTTCAAACATTGACACTTACATTTACACGAAAGAAATTGACGGAGAATGTCCTTTTGTTTGGCGACAAGGTTTAAAACACGACTGTTCAACAGTTATGGAGTTAGACAAAGTAAACGGACACTATGTAAATGGGTTAAATGAAGAAGTAAAATTAGAAGACGGTTTAGTTTACGGTATTCTCAAAAGTTCGGACCTTAAAAATACCGTAATAAATCAGACACGAAAGTTTACGATTGTTACGCAAAAGAAAGTTGGACAAGAAACAAAATATATCAAAACTGAATATCCTAAAACATATCAATACTTGACACAGCATCAAGCAAATTTTGATGCAAGAAAATCAAGTATCTACAACAACAAACCTTTGTTTTCAATATTTGGTATTGGTGACTATTCCTTCAAACCATTCAAAGTTGCCATATCAGGACTTTACAAGACCTTTCATTTTACGCTTATTCTGCCACAGGACAATAAGCCTGTAATGCTTGACGACACTTGTTATTTAATAGGTTTTGACAAAATAGAATTTGCGGTTTATGCTTTAATTCTTTTAAACTCAGACACGACAGTTCAGTTTTTACAATCAGTAACTTTTCCAGACGCTAAAAGGACTTTTACAAAGGACGTTCTAATGAGAATTGACCTTTTAGAATTAGCAAAACAAATTAACAAGACAGAACTGCAATCAGAACTTGAAATGCTGAACGAAAAGTATAAACTCAATTTGACATTGAACTTGTGGGAAAGTTTTATTAATGAAATGACACCTGTAAACAATGGACAAATTGAAATGTTTGCATAGACCGAAAAGAAGCACTGGGCATAACAGCACCTCAAACCCATTAAGTTAAGCATTTTTCTTGGCACGCAGTTTGCTCTTAGCCCCGATTTTCTGAAAACCAGAGTTTTTTTGTAAAAATAGATTCAGCAATGCGCATAGCACTCCCCGACACTTTTTTCATTGACCAAAATTAAGGTTTTATCATTTCAAAGAACTAGGTAAAATACAATTTTAAAACCCACGTTTGTAGT
>JAAFJZ010000498.1 GCA_013298205.1 Cytophagales bacterium | reverse complement strand
GCCTAGATTTGCTGATAAAATTCAATTCGTAGAGCGAGTAAATGAAGCCAATGCATATATTGCAACAGGGAGTAATAATTCTAGTCGATATTTTGTCAAGTATTTTGCTTCAAAACCTAATATTATAAGAAAAAGTAGAACTTCAATAGCATTACTCACAGGAAATGAAACTTTTGACGAATTACAGGATTTAGGCAAAGATGTTTTTACTTATTTTGGGCTAGGTTGTAGAAGCATTTCTAAAATTTACCTACCCAAATCGTATGAGTTTAGTACGCTTTTTGAAGCTTGGCAAAGTTTTTCTCCTATTATTAATCACCACAAATACGTAAACAATTACGATTACCAAAAGTCTATTTATTTGATAAACCAAATTCCTCATTTAGATAATGGTTTTTTGATTTTAAATCAAAATGAAGGATTCTTTTCACCAATTTCAGTACTTTATTACCAATATTATGAAAATGAATCTGAATTTTATAAACTAATCGAGCCAGAGAAAGAAAATATTCAATGCATAGTTGGTAAATCTACAAACCATAGGCAACTAATTCCTTTTGGATACAGCCAAAGCCCCAATATTGATGATTATGCAGACGGAATCGACACAATGGAGTTTTTAACCAATTTAAAATTGTAAATAATTATAAATCAATATTTTGTATATTAGTCATGGAAAATGCGCTAGAATTTTTAAGGGAATTAAAAGAAAATAATAATAGAGTTTGGTTTGAGAAAAACAGACCTATTTATGAAAAAAATAAAGCGGATTTACTTCATTTGGTTTCTCAAATTTTAAATGAACTACAAAATAACGATGTAGCATTTGCGCCTATTTTACCAAAAGATTGTTTATTCAGAATCAATCGAGATGTAAGGTTTGCTACTGACAAATCTCCTTATAAAACTAATTTTGCATGCTATTTTGATAAAAAAGGCAAAAAATCACCTGGCCCAGGTTTTTATTTACATATTGAGCCTAATAACTGCTTTTTAGGTGGCGGAATTTGGATGCCTGAAACCCAATTATTAAAAAGAATTCGCACAGAAATTGATTACGACAGCCAAGGTTTTGAAAGCATAATAACGCAAAAGGATTTTGTGTCGTATTACCCTAAATTAGAAGGGGAAAGTTTGAAAAAAGTTCCAAAAGAATATCAAAATCACCCCAACTCAGATTGGTTTAGGTATAAAAATTTTATTTTTATGCATAAATTTGATGAGCAAAAAATTACAGATAAAGAATTCTATTTGTATGTAAGTCAAGCTTTTAATTTACTAAATCCCTTTCATAACTTCTTAAATAAAGTATTGGAGAATTAATGTTTATTTTACTTTACACTAACAAAATATAATTATAAGATTTTTAAACTCTTTTTTTAGTTTTTTATTAAAAAAAGAACTTTAAGCATTTCTTCTGGGTGAAACCAAGAAATTTCTGAATCTCGTCTAAACCAAGTCATCTGACGTTTGGCGTAACGCCTCGTATTTCTTTTAAGTAAACGAATCATTTCTTCTCGGTCGTATTTATTATCTAAAAAATCAAAGATTTCAGAATACCCTACTGTTTGCATAGACTTTAGGTTTTTAAACTCAAAGTAGGTTTTGGCTTCATTTTCCAAACCCTGTTTTAGCATCTCATCCATACGAAAATTAATTCGTGCATAAAGCTCTTCTCTCGGCAATTCTAAGCCAATTTTTATAATTTGAAACGGTCTTTTGACTAGGGTTGCTTTGCGCATTTCAGAATATTTTTTTCCTGTAAGATGAATAACTTCCAAGGCTCTAATCATTCTTCTTGGATTGGCCAAATCGGCTTGAGAAGCATATTCTGGGTCTAATGCATATAATTTTTGTGCTAAAAAATCTATCCCTTCTTTTTCCAGCTCCTCTTCCAATTCTGCCCTTAACGCTTCGTCTGCATCGGGAAGCTCATCCAATCCTTTACAAACAGCATCAATATATAAACCCGAACCGCCTACCATAACAGCAAAATCGTTTGTTATAAATATTTCATCTAGGCATTTTAATGCTTCTTTTTCAAAAACACCTGCATTATAATTTTCATGTATGCTTACATGATTTATAAAAAAATGCTTCGCTTGGCTAAGTTCTTCTGTGCTTGGCTTTGCCGTACCAATTTCTAATTCTTTAAAAATTTGCCTTGAATCGGCTGAAAGAATCGGGCAATTTAAGTTTTGTGCAACTTGTATTGACAGCTTGGTTTTGCCTACTGCTGTTGGACCTACGATTACAATGAGTTTTTC
>JAAFJZ010000497.1 GCA_013298205.1 Cytophagales bacterium | reverse complement strand
GGTAATTTTTAGACTGGGCAAATTACAGCTAAAGGGTTGCCATGAGGCATCATATTTAGACCTGTAATATACTCCATGCCAAGTGCCTATATATACGGTTTCATTGTTATGCTTTTCTACCGACACAGAGCCTACGGATTCTAAGCCATCTAAGCCTTCACTTTTATCTAGCCAAGTAGTTCCTCCATTGGGGGAATACATCACTTTGTAAGGCGAAACTCCCGTGCCACCAAAAGTAACCCATATTTTATTTGGGTCTTCATAGCTAACTGCAATATCTGAAATATATACCCATTTATCATAAGGATTAGGAATATTCATACTTGGATTGGGTGGTGTGATATCTACCCAATTTGAAACACCGCCTCCTACAGTGGTTTTATAAACTTTAGGGAATTTGTTTTTCCACGAGTCGGGAAAAAATGCCGCATAAATATACTGGCTATTGCTTGGTGCTACAACAATCTTATGGATATATGCCAAATTAGGTGTGAAATTTGTTTTGAAATCTGCTATTAAGGTGGAACTAAAAGTCTTACCAAAATCACTTGTTAATTTTATTTCGCCACCAGTACCCATATAAATATTTTGAGGATTAGATGGATCTTCTGCAAATGCAGTGAAAGCTCCCAAAGGAACAAAACTATTTAAATTAGTAGGGGAATACCTACGTGTTGCTGAATTTGCATTCACATAAATATTATTAAAATAATCGATAAAGCAAGCAAATCCATCTCCCTCTGAAAAATTACTCCAGTCATTTGAAAGGCTTAAATCAATGTAATCCGAATAAGTATCTTGGTTGCCAATTACTATTTTATTGGGATCATGCGGACTAGAATACATATATGAAGGGGTTTTTACATCCATTCCTTCTGTTATACATTCCCATTTCCCACCAGAATTGGTAGATATAAACAAACCTCCATCAGAGCTCATATATACTGTATTGGGGTTTTTGGGGTCTATGGTCATGCTTTTAATGTCTGCATGCCCATTATTTTCTCCTGGGTGATAGCTAGAGATTTTTTCAAAATTCACCCCACCATTGGTACTTTTATAAGCACGCATTCCGCCAACATAGATAATATTATTATTTGTAGGATGAACAACAAGGCTGCTTTTTTCTGGATTGTTTGCATTGTCAAAACCATCAATATTGGGTAAGGTCGCAATTCTAACTAAACTATTATTTGTGTATCTCCACAAACTAGGATCAATCGTAGGTGTTGGGAATTCTTCTATTATTGTGGCTATTTTAATGTAAAGAATCCTTGTATTTCTATGAAAATCTATCATTACACCATTTTGCTGCACTGAGTCTCCTACACTAATGACTTGAGTAGTATTCAAATTGGATAAACTAAATTTGACCAATTCATTACCTGATGCATATAGTTCATTGCTAAGGTTGAACTTGACGCTTACAAAGCGGCTGTTTTCGCTATACATTGTAAACGAAATTCCGTTATCAGAACTGTAGTACAAACCATGATTTGTGGCTATGGCTACTTGGTTTGAGTTGGAAGGGTTGAACTCGATATCTTTTAATAACAAAGAGTATGATAAATTTTGAAAGCTTCTTACCAGCACCCAGTTTAGCCCTCGATCACAAGATCTGTATATAGCTGGAGTTAATCTATTGTGGCCGTCATCTGCACCGCTATTGCTAGTTACTATGATGATGTTGTTCCTGTTGTTGGGGTCTATAGCCACATCCCTTATCGCATTAGAGCGCAGTTTGAAGGTAGAGTTCATTTCAGTCCAATTTGCTCCTTGGTTTTCGCTTTTAAATAGTCCACCATCTGCTGCTGCATACAAAACTCTATTATCTATAGGATCGATAGCCATATTAAACACCACTCCCTTATTGTGGTTATTAAGGAAATGACCTACAGGCTTCCAGTCTCCAGATTGTGAAAAAACATTTAACGAAACAATCAGTAATAGCAGAGTAAATGTTTTCATTTTAATAAGACAATATTTTTTTATTGATAATTTTTCCATCGCTCAATTGAATTTTTAAAAAAAGTAAGGCTTGGTGTGTTTTAGGAAAAGAGACAAACTTAGCTAGAGATTGATTTTGTATTTCCTGCACTAATATCCCCATCGTATTATAGATTTGCAAAGTTTTTATGCGGGTTAGATTTTTATCTAGTTCTACTTCTACCATGTTATCGGTATTCCGAATCACAATAAAATCGTTGCTTTCGGAAGCTTGAGGGGCTAAACTTTTCAATAGTGGGCAAGATACCTGGATATTGGTAACGCT
>JAAFJZ010000496.1 GCA_013298205.1 Cytophagales bacterium | reverse complement strand
AAAACAAGCCTTTCAGAATTGGATTATCAACTTTATTCGGTACTCATCAATGAATGGTTTTGTCTTAAAACTGATTCTGCGGATAGACAAAATTTTTTTGGAAAATGGAAAAAAAAGAAGGTAAACGAATTGGTTATTCGCCGAAAAACAGGATTTTGTGGTATTTTACCTTCATATACTATGCGTTTCAATGACAGTATTTATGAAAAATTGATACAGAATTTTATGCAACAACTTTCAAACACAAATGAAATAGAAGCCCAATATTTGAATAAATGTATTAAAATTACGATTTTTGATAGCTTAAAGATTAATCAGAGGCAATTAGGGAAATTCTGGAAAAAATTTTATAGAAAATACTCTCGTAGTAACGGAATAATAGAATTATCAAACATTGCCTATGACCAAACTAAAACTCAAGCCCTAGTAGGGATTAGCATTAATGCTTATTCATTAGGTGCAGAAGGTTATTTGATTATTTTTGAAAATAGAAATGGCAGATGGAATGTTAAAAAATATTTTATGATATGGCAAGCCTAACTAACAAATTGATTCATTTTCCCCAAACATTTCCCTTTTTTCCCTATCTTTGAACTTATAAAAAATGAAGGATAGCATTAAATAAAGCCAAATTTTTTCTTTTCTTTTGAGGTAAGAGTAGGTGCATTTTTGATGGTTTCTCTAATCTTTTCCCAATCACTGTGCTGAATTTCTCCAATAACACAAGCAGGATTATCAGTTAAAAGATTAGCTAAATATTCGTAAGGTACTTCTTTGAATTGGGAACAATCTAAAAAACTGTCATAATCTAAGAACTTATATTGATTTTGTGTTACAACCAAATGTAAATCCCTTAATTCTTGCGAGGGGAATTTATTAGGATTGATTTCAGTATTGATAAATATCGTAGCAACCAACAATTTATCATTTGAAAATCCCACAATAAGACGCATTTTTAGTTTCGGTTCAGGCACTACATCGGTTGCAATATATCTTAACACTGCTCCAATTTTAATTTCTCTTTCTGCAAAGCCTTGATTTTGGAATAGTTTGCGAAATTCATCAAAATTCATCTAAAAAAATATTTGCTGGTTTTCAATATTTAAGCCTATGTATTTTAACATTTCATCATTTGCCCCACCTTCTTTGGCTATTTCCAAAAATGACATCTCATCATCTTCTGGATTAGCATTTTTCCAAGCTATTTGGTGTGATTTTTTGCTCAATTCATAAAAAGACAAATCTTTGTTTTCTTGCACTGATTCTTCCAAACATCTTATCTCACTTTCTGAAAATTCTTCTAAATCAGGTTTTTGTGTAGATTCAATATAATGGTTTTGTGAGATAACAAAATAAGAACTTTGTGAGTTTTGACGTAAAGATATGAGGAAATCATAAATTCTGAAAGGTACGGGGCCGTGTTGCATAGCAACAAAAACATCACCAACAATAAACCTACCGTATCTTACCAAATGTTTTTGTTCAGCAAAATACAATATCTTGAATAATTTATGAAAATCAACACGACTTTTTAGTCTGTCGATAATCCAAAGCAAAACTTGATTTGCTTTTTCTCCATCAATAACACCCTTTATTGTTTTGATCATAACATTTTGATTTTACGTTTGCAAATATAAAAACGTTTTTTAAGCTATAAAAGTTTTAAGCAGATTGATTTTCCCCTATCTTTGCACCCGAAAAAACTGTAACATAGACTTAGTCTGTGCTATAAAAAACCTATAAAGCAATTTCGTATGGTCTGTAAAACCAAAGAGGATTGCCCCACAATTTTTATTTCTCAAACATTGATTTAAAGAATGCAGAAAATCCAAGAAATTCTCAAAAACCGTATTCTTGTCCTCGACGGGGCGATGGGGACAATGATTCAGCGTTACAAACTCCAAGAAGCCGATTACAGAGGCGAAAGATTCAAGAATTATCACCTCGATTTGCGTGGCAACAACGACCTGCTTTCGATTACGCAAGCCCAAATCATCAAGGCGATCCACGCCCAATATTTGGAAGCGGGGGCGGACATTATCGAAACCAGCACATTTTCAGGCACTTGGATAGCCATGGCGGATTACCAAATGGAAAATTTGGTCTATGAACTCAACTACGAGTCCGCACGCATTGCGAAGGAAGTGGCTGTCGAATTTACGGCGAAAAACCCTGAAAAACCTCGATTTGTCGCAGGCGCAATGGGTCCCACGAACAAATTAGCCTCGATGTCGCCCGATGTCAATAATCCTGCGTTTCGGGCAATTACTTTTGACGAATTGGTCGA
>JAAFJZ010000494.1 GCA_013298205.1 Cytophagales bacterium | reverse complement strand
TAACAACCACCTTGGGCTTTCTGGAACTATAAAAAGACAAACAAAAAATAAAACAGCAGGGACACCTTGAGTAGCAAACATCCATCTCCAATTATTTTCGCCTGTGTCTATTAATAAATAGTTTGTATAATATGAAAGCAAAATTCCTAAAACAATAGAAAGTTGGTTTAAAGAAACAAACCTACCTCTTAAATGCGAGGGCGCAATTTCAGCGATATATATAGGTGAAAGTAAAGATGCTGCTCCTACAGCCAAACCACCAATAGACCTAGATAAAATGAAAATGGTAAACGTTTCTGAAAAAGCAGTTGCAATGGCTGAAACAGTAAAAAGTAAAGCAGAAAGTATTAATATTTTTTTTCTACCATATTTGTCTGTTAATTTTCCTGAAATTAATGCACCTAGCGCACATCCTAAGGAAAGACTTCCAACTCCCCAACCTAAAGTAGCTTCATCAAGCACAAAATATTTTTCTATAAAAGGAATCGTACCTGATATTACTGCAAAATCAAAACCAAAAAGCAATCCTCCCATAGCTGCAACGGAACTTACAAGTATTAAATAAGGCATCTTAAGAGAATATTCTTCTTTACCACCTGTGCTATTCTCAATATAAAAACCTCCAGCCATATTTTTTTTTTGGTCGCAATACTGCCTAAATGTATTGAAAATCAATCGAAATAAGAGCCTAGACAATAAAATATACTTGTAAATTGAAACTTATTCTTATTTTTGGAGCAAAGTTTGAAATAAAACCTAAATAATTAATTAAACAAATATAAAAAAAACTTAGGCTCATGGGAAAAGTGCAAAAAATAGACAGTAAAGAAGCAGGATTGGAAATAGGGCTTTATTTCTTTAAATATTTTTTAAAAAGTGAATATCTTCATTATGGGTATTTTAATAATGGCTTGCCTACCGACATTCAAAATTTGGCTAAAGCGCAACAAAACTATGCCGATTTTTTGATTTCTCAAATCCCAAGTGATGTGAAATCAATTCTGGATGTTGGTTGCGGTTCAGGTAAATTTGCGCAACAGCTTTTAGATAAAGGATATGAAGTAGAATGCGTTTCTCCAGGTACTTTGCTTACGCAATATGTAAAAAATCTTGTTGGAAATCGTTCTGAAGTGCATAATTGCAAATTTGAAGATTATAATTCAAATAAGAAATTCGATATGATTCTTTTTAGCGAAAGTTTTCAGTACATCCCTATGAAAGATACTTTAGACGGCTTTCAAAAATTTGTGCGAAAAGGTGGCTATATGATGGTGTGTGATTTTTTCAAAAATGACCCAGATAATAAAAGCCTTTTAGGTGGCGGACACCAATACAAAGAATGGACAGATATATTGGCTAAATATCCTTATAAAATGCTAGCAGATAAAGATATAACCAAGGAAACTGCTCCAACTATAGATTTGGTAAATGGCATGACACAAGAAGTGATTTTCCCTTTATGGAAAACCTTATTTGCTCTTGGTGAAGATAGATTCCCTTTGGTAATGAAATTTATAAAATGGAAATACCAAGCTAAAATTGAAAAAATGGAAAGAAAACATTTCACTGGTAGCCGTACAGGTGAAAACTTTATCAATTACAAAAAATATATGTTCTATTTATTCCAAAACTAATCCCATTTGCAAACTAATTTTTTTCATATTTTATGATTTGTAAAACCAATTTCGCTCATTTTGTAAAGTTATTTTTAAATCAAATTGGGTGAATAAATCGAAAAATTTTATTCAAAAGCTTTTTAATTCTTTTCTATTTCTGCTTTTTTAAAGTCATTTTCGGCTTCAATTTGCCAATCGTTTAAAACAAATTTTATCTATTAGGCTTAAGATTTAGTTTTTGCAAGTTTAATTTTAAATATGGATTTACTATAATTGCTAGGTTTATTTATAAACATTGGTTCTTTAACATTTTAAATTGGAAAATTAAAATGGTTAACTATTAAATAAACCATAACAATAATTAAAATATATTTTTCTGTCTATAATATTTAATTGCTGCCATTTGCGGTATAATGCATTCTTATATCCTGAAAACTCAATTGAACTTTTTTTTTCTTACTTTTAAAGAAATCAATCTGTTAAATCTTATTTACCGTAATCTTCTAAATTAGATAGATTCAAAAATAAGTTAATGTTGATAAAACAAAAAAAAGCTGAACGATTAAATTCAGCTTTTTGAAATATTTTATAATTTAAAACTATTTATATTCAATCTTAAATTCAACACGTCTATTAAGTGCTTTTCCTTCTTTAGTTGCATTATCTCCGAGT
>JAAFJZ010000493.1 GCA_013298205.1 Cytophagales bacterium | reverse complement strand
AAATAAAGAACAAGGCATCCCCAAAAGCAAAATGATTTGAAAAACAAGAAGACCCTCAAATCAAGGACGTAGTGAAAAATGAAGTCAATGCCCCAAAAGGGGAAAGGGGTTTTTATGCCCAAAACAGAAAAAAAAACATGAAAAGCAAGACTACACCCAAAATAGCTAGGAAAATGGAACGCTAAAAAGAGATTTAAAGGGATACAAAACCACCTAGCAGATTGCCGGGTGATCAGCCAACTCCAAGTAACAAAAAAGCCCCTCCTGACTCAAATCTCGAATGGGCTTTTTTTGCGAGGGCTTTTTCGCTACTTGGCTAAATGTTCCACCAGTTATTCTTCTTTCGTCCTTGTCAACCACGGTGTTATTATTAATGAAATTAGTCCTGCGGAAATAGCTGTCACGATTACGTTTCCGTATTGTTTGAAGTCAAGTCCGCTTAAAAGTCTTACTGTAATAATGGTCAAAGTTAGACCTGCTAAAATTGCCCAATATTTTAAATTAATATTTTTGTTTTCAGTCTTGTTAATCGGCAATTTATAAATAGTAAAAGCAATTACAAGTCCACCGAATAAAGTCGAAGAATGTTGCAATATTTTTAAGATTGGAATTTGTCTGCCTAAAAAGTCAACCGAGTTTTGTAAAGCTGGAATTGTCTCAACGAAATAACCGTGGTCGTGAGTAAAACTGTCCCAAAAAATGTGAGAAGCGGCTCCAATCAAAATTGATACTGTCACAACAAGCCAGTTTCTTTTAAAATGTTCGTTCCAGTCAAACTGTTTAAAAGTCGAAAACCGAGATTTTAGAAATGTCGGTAGGTTGTCGAATAATTTGTCACGGACAACGTTGTGAAATACAAACGCAAGCAGAAGTCCAAGTGGCAAGTCGAACCAAAAAAGTCCTTCAATTGTATGGCTGTAATTGCTTTTAATTCTCATTCTTAAAAAATATTCAAAGTCAGGTGTCAAACTGCCGATTACAAGTCCAGTCAACGAAAACCATTGTCGAGGCAAAAATGTCAACGGCAAAACTATTGCTGGATGTGAAAATGTAAATGGCATTTCTTGTTTGTCTGTTCGTTTATTTGTTTGGGTGTCGTCTTTTTATAATTGGTGGTAACGCCAAAGCATTTGTGCAGGGCGGGACTTAATAGCACTGTTGACCCACAAAGCACTAAACCAAATAAAAAGTACAAAAGTTTAATTTAGCACTTCTGCCCGCCTTGCACAAATGCAATGTTGTGGGCTGTTTTTATTGTTTTGCACTCTCATCTGCCAACGGATTTTCCGTTACGATTTCTCCGTTTGGTAGTTCGTAAAAACGTTTTCCATTGACTACAAAGTCGTTGGGCAAACCATTTTTTCGGTTTATTTCTTTTGCCTCTTGTACTGCCTTGCTGAACAAATTAGTAAAGTAAGAGGCTGTTTGGTAGGCTTCAAGATTATCTAATTTCTGTACCCTCATTTTTCAAATTCGTTTAAAAAGTCCTGAAATAAATTTTCAATCTCCACCACAAAACCGTTACCTTTACCTATTGCTACTCTTTGCGGTGCAGTATCAGTTGAATTGTAAATCATTATCCAACTATCTACTAAACTTTTGTAGGTATTCCAAAAGTTTGCTTTACTACGGTAATATCTACGAATTACGTCCTCATCAGGCACAAAATGCCCTCCGAGTTTTACTCGCAATTTTATTCTTTGTATGCAGTCATTCGGATTTTCCAAAAACACATACACAATTCGAATAACATAACCTTGTTGTTTTGCTTTTTCAAGGGCTTTCACAAGGTAGTTTCCTGATAAAGTACTTTCCAATACAAAACTTGTTTGATAACTCAGAAATGTCTCAAGTCGGTTAAAAAATACTTTACCTGCTTGCAGTTTAGAAATGGCTAATTCTTTTTCAATTTCATCTGCATTGAGAAATTCAAAGCCTGTTTCTGCTAAGATTTGTTTTGAAAAAGTCGTTTTTCCCGAACCGTTTGCTCCTGCTATGATGATGAGTTCTGTCATTTAGTTATTTATTGTGTTTCCTAAAATAGCCCACAACGGAAAAGCATTTGTGCAGGGCGGGACTTTATAGCACTGTTGCCCCACAAAGCACTAAACCAAATAAACAGCACAAAAGTTCATATTAGCACTTCTGCCCGCCTTGCACAAATGCAATGTTGAACTAACACCCTAGGTGAAGGGTATTAATCTCAACAAAGCTACCTATTTTTGCATAAATTAAAAATAAAATTATGATACAATTTAAAAAAACACATTAGGTCAAATTCCACTTAATGAAG
>JAAFJZ010000491.1 GCA_013298205.1 Cytophagales bacterium | reverse complement strand
GGGGAAGAGGCTAAATAAACCACAGTTTGAGAAAGGATGATTTCCGATTCAGGATAACCGATTACGTTTACGGCCTGAAAACAACTATGTGCCATCACAAAGGCTGTAGGATTGGCATTTCCTACATCTTCAGAAGCCAAAATGAGCAATCTCCGGGCTATAAATTTTAGGTCTTCTCCACCTTCTATCATCCTAGCAAGCCAATAAACGGCCGCATTCGGGTCGCTGCCTCTTATAGATTTGATGAATGCCGAAGCAATATCGTAATGCATCTCCCCCGATTTGTCAAACTGGCTCATTTTTTGCTGTACAACTTGTTGTAGGAGCTCATTGGTCAAAATAATTTCAGAGTCTGCTTGTTGATTTTGTACAAACAAATCAAAAATATTAAGTAATTTTCTGGCATCTCCACCTGCAAACTGAAAAAGAGCAGAGGTTTCAAACAATTTGATAGTCTGTGTTTGTAAAAAAGGATCTTTTGAAATTGCATTTTCCAAAATAGCCAAAAGATCTTTTTCTGTCAAAGTCTTCAAAATATACACTTGACACCTTGAAAGAAGAGCAGAATTGAGTTCAAAAGAGGGATTTTCGGTTGTTGCACCGATTAAAGTAACAATTCCTTTTTCTACTGCACCGAGCAGTGCATCTTGCTGTCCTTTGTTAAAACGATGAATTTCATCAATAAAAAGGATAGTTTTAGGTTGAAATTTCGCTTTCTCAATCACCTCACGTACTTCCTTTACGCCTGCCTGAATCGCACTTAGATTGTAAAAATGATAGACTGATGTTTCAGCAATAATTTGAGCTAGTGTTGTTTTTCCTACACCGGGCGGCCCCCAAAGCAATATTGAGGGTATAGAACCCAATTCGATAGACTTCCTGAGCAATCCTTTTTTGCCCGTAAGGTGTTCTTGCCCATAAATATCATCTATTTGTGTGGGGCGCATTCTTTCTGCCAAGGGAGCTAAGTTTGTCATAGTACAAAATTAAACTAAGTTGTTTGCATTTTTTAAAAAATGCCACGAAGTATGATAAAATTGTGTTTTAAATTTGGTTTTTAAATTCCAAAACCTACTGCTATCCCTATTTGTGGGAAAACTCCTCTTGTGTAAGAATTGGGAAAAGTTTCTATTCCTCGATATTGACCAAAAGAATATTGTATTTTGGCTCCTATATACATATCCAAATAAAATCTTTTTAGTGGTTCCATTTGTACTCCAAAAACTAAACCACTTGCAACTGAGCCGGCAGTTTTATCTGAGGTATTTGTAACATTTGATACAAAGGGAGATTGATTATTATAAATAACTTGATAATCAACTTCTGTAAAATAAATATTTTTTCCTGTAACCAAGGGTGCAAAGTAAAATCCTTTTCCCGCAAAACTTGAATCGTTTAAATACAAACGATACTGAAACTCTAAGTAAATCTCAGTTACATTTTCCATTTTGATTTCATAATAAGACAGATTATCAGCACTTGTGAGAGCAAAGTTGCTCCTTAAAGTTTTTTTTTCTAATATTTTCGTTTCAAAGCCAACCATAAATGTCTTTGAAATAAGTGCAAAAGGATAAAACATAATAATGCTTTTGTAAGGTTTTCTTTTCATTTCCCCCATTTTCGTAAGTATTTGAGAATTAGAATTATAAAATGAAGCCAATATCAATGAAGTGATTAAAATGATTTTTTTGGGTTGCATATAAAATATTTTTTTTACAAATTTAATCATTTAATTTATTTAGACTAATTAAATTTAAGGTTTTTTGTTTTTTAATTTAATTTTAGGATAAAAGTAAAATCGCTTAAAACAGAATTTAATTACATTAAAAGCATAAAATTTATAACTATTTTAATAATTCATAAAAATGCATAGTTACAAATAGCATATTATTAATATTCATAAATTATATTTGGAATATTTTATATTTATAAACTACAAACAAACGAATGCAAATATTAGGTTTTGATATTAGTGCTTACCAAGATTCTATTCTTATCGTACTAAATTTAGTTCTCATTGAAAGTTTGCTTTCGGTCGATAACGCAGTTGTTCTCGCTGCTATGGTGGTGGATTTGCCATTTAAACAAAGAGGAAAGGCTTTAAAATATGGTATAATTGGAGCTTATGTACTTAGAGGGTTGTCTTTGGTGTTTGCGGCTGAGCTAATTCAGCTTTCTTTTCTCAAGTTATTAGGAGGTTTATATCTTTTATGGTTAGCGGTGAGTTATTTTACCAAAGGAGAGGGTGGGGGAGATGAAGCCGATTTGGATAAATCTAAAAACCCTATTTATAAATTCTTTT
>JAAFJZ010000489.1 GCA_013298205.1 Cytophagales bacterium | reverse complement strand
GTGAGCCTTGCTATTAAATCTCCTTTTCTGTGATTAGAAAAAAAACCTAAATGTAAGTGATTTATTTTCTCAAAAATAGCCTGACGCATATTTCTAACTGTCTGCAATTTAAGGGTTTCCATTAATCTAATAGAAAGATACTTGAAAATATTAGACAACAAAATTGACAAAATTACAAAAATAGTTACAAACTTAAGAGCACCAATTTTGCCTTTTGTTTGAACAAAATGAGCAAAGTAATAATTAAATAGCTTTGTAAAATATTCTATTGACAGACTAAAATCAGGTTGAATCAACATTTTATTAATTGCTTCTCCACTTACGGCACTAAAAAGTATATTGAGGAGGGGAATTACCAATGTAAAATTAACTAGCCCAAAAGTGATTCCTAAAATGGTAAATAAAAAATAAGGAAATAAATAGCTAGCTATTGGACCACAAAAAGTAAGCAGTCGGAAATATATTTTCATTCTTTAATTAATTTGTACGCAATTTATAGAATTCTAAATGATAAATTAAAAAAGGTGAAATACATATTACAGAAAGTTGAAAAAAATGTAATTATTTCAAAAAATAAATCAAATCTGGTTTGTAATTGTGTAATCAAAAACTTTGCTTTAAAACAAAAAATAAAGCCGAAATTCAATCAATAAGAATTGTTTCTTTAAGATTGAAGATCGGCTTTATTTTTAAATAATTTTTGATTGAAGTTGATTAAATTAATTTCAATCAGAATTTAATGCAATTCCAAACTAAGAGGGATTGCAAATTAACATAAGGAATGATATTAGTTTTATTAGAAATACTAAAAACTAGTATTCATCTTCGTTGTACAAGAAATCATCTTTACTAGGGTAATCTGGCCAAATTTCTTCTATAGTTTCATAAGGTAAACCTTCATCTTCAAGTTGATCAAGATTTTCTATTACTTCTAAAGGAGCACCAGTACGTGTAGCGAAATCAATAAGTTCATCTTTAGTGGCTGGCCATGGCGCATCTTCAAGATATGATGCAAGTTCTAGTGTCCAATACATAGTTTATTTTAGTTAAAGGTTAAATAGTTTTATTTGATTTTAATAACGGTATTCAAATTGTATTAATTACAAATTAAAAGAATTTGTTTTTAATATTTTTAAATAAGAATTAATTCATTTTTTTTCATTCTTTACTTTTACTATTAAAATATAAAAAGCAAAAACAAAAGTTACAATATTAGCAAGAATT
The DNA here is from genome assembly GCA_013298205.1 of Cytophagales bacterium. Lineage (GTDB taxonomy): Bacteria > Bacteroidota > Bacteroidia > Cytophagales > UBA9547 > JAAFJZ01. The sequence continues at coordinate 1,094 of JAAFJZ010000489.1, read as the reverse complement.
ATTGGCGTAGCTTTGATATAAATTCCGTAGGTAAGCCAAAGTATTAAACCTAAGTTTAATATAACAAACATCCATAAGGAAATAGCAGCTGTATCATTGGTACGATAAACTTTAAGTGCCTGAGGAACAAAAGCTAATGTAGTGAAAATAGCTGCTAAATAACCTATGGTTTCAATCAAAATTAGTTTATTTTATGCAAATTCAGTTTTTTTCTCCATCCTTCCTCTTTCGCCTTCGTCTAAGAAAATCTTACGGATACGGAAAGTTTTGGGTGTTATTTCTATTAATTCATCTTTTTGGATATACTCCATCGCTTCTTCCAAAGAAAACTGGATTTTAGGTACAATTTTCACGTTATCATCTGTTCCAGAGGCTCTCATGTTGGTAAGTTTTTTTCCTTTTTGGATATTTACTACCAAATCATTTTGTCTTGTATGCTCTCCGATTACTTGACCCATATAAACTTCTTCACCTGGATCTACGAAAAACTTGCCTCTATCTTGCAACTTGTCAATAGAATAAGCTGTGCCATCTCCTGTTTCCATAGAAATAAGCGAGCCATTTATTCTACCTGATATTGCACCTCTAAATGGTTCATAACCTACTAATCTATGGTTCATAACTGCTTCACCCTGAGTGGCTGTAAGCACATTGCTCCTCAAACCAATTAATCCACGTGAAGGGATAGAAAATTCTAAATGTTGCATATCACCTTTAGGCTCCATGATTTGTAATTCGCCTTTTCTTTGGGTAACCAATTCAATTACTTTTCCAGAGAAATTTTCAGGCACATCTACTACCAATGACTCTATTGGCTCGCATTTTTGACCGTCTATTTCTTTAAACAATACTTGTGGCTGGCCTACAGCAAGCTCATACCCTTCTCTTCTCATACTTTCTATAAGTACTGATAAGTGAAGAATACCTCTACCATAAACTAAGAATGAATCTTCACGATCGGTTTCTAAAACTTTCATAGCTAGATTTTTTTCCAATTCTTTAAACAATCTCTCTCTTATGTGGCGTGAAGTAACGAATTTGCCATCTCTGCCATAAAAAGGAGAATTGTTAATGCAAAACAACATATTCATTGT
>JAAFJZ010000488.1 GCA_013298205.1 Cytophagales bacterium | reverse complement strand
CTAATGCACAAAACTTCTTTAGCACCGCTATTATCAGCTACATTTAATCTAGATTCTTGTTGTATCATTTCTAATTATTTCGCTTTTTCTACAATTTCTACTAATCTCCATCTCTTTAATTTACTTAAAGGTCTGGTTTCTGATATTTTAACTAAATCACCTATTCCACACTCATTTTTTTCATCATGAGCCATGAATTTTGATGTTTTTTTCAAGAACTTATGGTACATTTCATGTTTTACTTTACGCTCTACAGCTACAGTAATTGACTTGTCCATCTTGTTGCTTACCACAACACCAACACGTTCTTTTCTTAAATTTCTTTCTAAAACTTCCATTCTATTTATTATTTTTTACAGATAATGCAGTTTTAAATCTTGCAATATTCTTTTTAGCTGAACCTAATTGAGCAGTATTTTCTAATGGACTAATCTTATGTGAAAAAACCAACTTTTGTAAAGTAACTTTACCTTGAATGATATTTTGATTAATATCTTCAGTTGTTAAATTTAAAATTTCTGAATACTTCATGACTATATTGTAGCAAATTCTCTTTTGGTAACAAATTTCATTTTCATTGGTAACTTGTTAGATGCTAATCTCATTGCTTCTTTAGCTACCTCATCCGTAATCCCACCTGCTTCAAATATTAAAGAACCTGGTTTAACTACAGCAACCCAATACTCTGGATTACCTTTACCTTTACCCATCCTTACTTCGGCTGGTTTTTTAGTAATAGGTTTGTCTGGGAAAATTCTAATCCAAACTTGACCTTCTTTTTGCATAGCTCTACTTAAAGCAATACGAGCAGCTTCAATCTGACGACTGGTAATATAACCTGCCTCCAATGATTTGATTCCATATGTTCCGAAAGATAGGTTAGCGCCTCTTGTAGCTAAACCTTTAATTCTACCTTTCTGTTGCTTTCTGAAATTTGTTTTTTTCGGTTGTAACATGATATATTACTATTTTCTTCTCTTTTTAGAATTATTATCTGGTCTCTTTTTATTGCTAGGATTAGGAGCAGATTGTGAAGGTGCATTTGAATTCCCAACACTAGACTGACCTACATTAGGAGACAAATCTCTTTTAGTATAAACTTCACCTTTGAAAATCCAAACTTTTATGCCAATTTTACCATATACAGTTTGAGCTTCTGATACTGCATAATTTATATCAGCCCTTAAAGTGTGCAAAGGAATACGTCCTTCTTTATACATCTCTGTTCTAGCCATTTCAGCACCAGCTAATCTACCTGAACATTTAATTTTTATTCCTTGAGCACCTACTCTTAAGCTAGCCGCAATAGCTTGTTTCATAGCTCTTTTGTAAGATATTCTACCTTCTATTTGTTGAGCAACAGAATCACCTACCAATTTCGCATCAAGCTCAGGTCTTTTAATTTCAAATATATTAATTTGAACCTCTTTATTTGTGATTTGTTTAAGCTCTTCTTTAATCTTATCTACTTCTCCACCACCTTTACCAATTACAACGCCAGGTCTGGCAGTGTTTATGGTTAAAATAATTCTTTTGAGTGTTCTTTCTATAACTATCTTAGATATACCTCCTTTTGGTATTCTAGCATTAATATATTCTCTAATTTTAGCATCCTCAACTAGCTTGGAAGCAAATGTTTTACCACCAAACCAATTAGAATCCCAACCTTGAATGAATCCTAATCTAAATGCTACTGGATTTACTTTCTGACCCATAAATTATAAAGTATCTAAGATGATTGTTACGTGGTTACTTCTTTTTTGTATTCTGTGAGCTCTACCTTGAGGAGCGGGTTGTAATCTATTAAGCATTTTACCTCCATCAACAAAAATCGTTTTCACATATATTTGAGAGTCTTCGATTTTAGAATTATTATTTTGTTGCCAATTTGATATAGCAGACAACAATAATTTATAAAGGTATTTTGCTCCAACTTTAGGTTGAAACTTTAATATATTAAGTGCAACATTAACGTCTTTCCCTCTTAATAAATCTGCAACCAATCTCATTTTTTGTGGTGAGGTTGGACAATCTCTTAATCTAGCTATTGCTTCCATTATTTTTCATTTTTTCTGTTACCTGAATGTCCTTTGAAAACCCTAGTTGGTGAAAACTCTCCGAGTTTATGACCAACCATATTTTCAGTAACAAATACAGGGATGAATTTATTGCCATTGTGTACGGCTATTGTTTGTCCTACGAAATCTGGTGAAATCATAGATCTTCTTGACCAAGTTTTCACAACAGTTCTTTTGGTTGATACAGCTGCAGCTCCAACTTTTTTAATTAGACGTGAATCTATGTAAGGACCTTTTTTAAG
>JAAFJZ010000492.1 GCA_013298205.1 Cytophagales bacterium | reverse complement strand
GCACATAATTATAAGAAAACTAAAGAGATAGATTTTTTTCATAAACTTGGATTAAAAACTTATATAAGCATTGAACATAATATTGTACAAAAAAACAAAAAATAAATACAATATACAAAAAAATAAGAAAATTATTTTGTTGAAACAAAAATAATCGAATGTTTAATTGATAGAAAATTAAACATTCGATTATTAAAAAAAATTATTTGACCAATAATTCAGATATTTCCTCAATTGTAGATTGATCTGTAATTGCTACCATTTCTACTATTTCAGTGCTTGGGGCAATGGAATACATTTGACCTTCATGATATAAATAAATAGTTTTTAATCCATTTTTCTTAAGTTCTATTAATTCATATGGTGATTTTGAAAAATTCCCATATAATGATAGTTTATTTTCAGTATATTTAAAGTGTTTTTTATTCCTTTCAATTGCAGATTCTGACTTTATTTCAACATTGGCACGAGGTATAACTTTACTCTCAGATATACTTACATTAGGTAAAGTAACCGCATTATCTTGATTGTTATCTTCAGTATTCAAAACAATTGGCTCGATAATTTTTCTTTTTAGAAAAGAAGACTCAATAAACTTTTTAGGTTTTGTTGTTTTCGATTTTTCCAAAGAAATAGCTTTAGCTAATTTACTTTCACTAGAAACTGAAATTTGATTTTTTGAATTATCAAGAGATTTTTCAATTTGAATTGATTTTTCAAGTGCAAGTGCTTCATTATTAATCACCTCTACTCGATTGGCTTTAGTAAGTTCTACTTTCGCTTTATTAGAAGGTTTAAAATAATAAATTAAACTTCCTATTAATAATGAACCGAAAACCATGTAGGCGACTTTAAATACAGACTTCCAAAAAAGATTAGCCAAACTTATGTTCATATTGGATAATGAACTTTTCATCAATTCTATTCTTTTTTTCTTTATAGCCTCAACGACAAAAAATGTTTGGTTAAATTCTTTTTGTAAAGAGATATCAGAAGAAACTTGACTTTCAAATAGTTTGGCTTCTGAGCTAGTCATATCTTTTGATAAATATCTATCTATCAATTCTGTGTTTGTATAATTCATATCTTTTAAAATATTTTAATCAAGGAAATCACTTTCGCTATATTTTGATTTTATTAATTCGTCTAATTCAATTTTGCATTTGTACTTTTTAGTTTTGGCTGTGTCTGCATTTGCAAAACCTAATTTAATAGCAATATTTTGCATAGACATTCCATCATAATAATAATACATCAATATTTTCCGGCATGTATCTCCAAGAAGATTTAGACATTTATTTATAATTTCATTTTTTTCAGACTCATTTGATGGCGTAAAAGAGACTTTGTTTTCATCAACTTCTTCATTAATAATCTTCTTCTTTCTTTCAAGCTCTTTTCTCCATAAATTTTGACATATACTATATAAATATGTGCTTATTTTTGAAGTCAAAACTAACTGTTCTGAGATAATTTTTTGCCACAAAACGATTAAAGCATCTTGAAAAATATCTTTGGCTTCTTCTTCAGTTCCATTATTTTTGACAATCATATTGACCATCATTTTATAATACTTATTGTAAAGATATTGAAGACCACTTTCATCGCCTTTCTTTATTCTCACTACAATTTCTACATCTGTAAGTAATCCAAAAAACTTCTTCAAGATTTTAATATTTTATACCTATTGATATTGAAAAGTAACTGTAAAATCATAAAAGGATATATTATTTATTTATTTTTAATTTAAGTAATTAGTAATCAAGATTTTAATCGCAAATATTTTACTTCTTGATTTCTTTTTTTAATTCTTTCTTTTCTTCTATTTTAACCTCTTTTTTCTCATTATTTTTTTCAGGAGTTGCTGTATCTAATGTCTCTTCGTTGTCAATTGATTCTTCTTCATTTTTCTCAATTTCCTGAATAGGTGGAGGCAAATCAGAATCTTTATCTTCTTCCACTAATGTTTCATTTTCTTTTTTAACAGTGCTTCCAGAAGGGGTGTTTTTCTTTTCTAAATCAGGTTTTGAATAAGAAGTATAACTACTTATGGTATTGAGTTTATTTTTATTGTAACCGGTAAGCAAGATTAGGCCTTTTTTATTTTTTGTAACTTCTATAATTTTACCTTTGTTTATTTTAATCGTATCTAGCTGAACGCTATAAGTTAAAATTATACCGTTATCAATGCCATATTTGTAAATAGAATCTGAAAGTAATATCTTCTCTTCTTCAAACTCAAATATTTGTGCACCTTTTGGAGGTTTGTTTTCACTAGAAATAAATGGACTTAGA
>JAAFJZ010000049.1 GCA_013298205.1 Cytophagales bacterium | reverse complement strand
AAAATCTAGAAGTTTTATATCATATTTTAGAGCATGGCGAAATAGAAAGCGAACAAATTTACCAATTTGATTTCACCAAACCTTTTAGCAAAACCGAGTTTATTAATTTTTTGTATTATCTCGGAAATCTTACAATAAAAAATCAAAATGAGTTAGGTAATGCGGTTATTTTTAAAATACCAAATCAAGTTATTAAGGAATTATATTGGAATTATTATGCTTACATTTTGCAACAAAAAACCGATTTCCCTTACGAAGGAGATAATATAAAAACGTCACTCTATGCTGCTTCAAGAGGCGAAATCAAACCTTTTTTAAGACTTGTCGAAAAAAGTTTGAAAGCGCTTTCAAATCGTGATTTCATTCATTTCAACGAAAAATATGTCAAAATGTTGATTATTGCCTATGCTTCGCAAGGCAATGCGTTTCATGTAATTTCAGAGCGAGAAACATCTGAGCGTGGCTACACAGATGTAGAACTTTATATCCGTCCAAATAATACCAAAACCCATGCTGAGTACTTATTTGAAATAAAATACATCAAAAAAGAAAATGAAAAAGATGTTGAAATAGTAAAAGCAAATGCCATAAAACAACTTCAACATTATCTAAATACAGATATTTTAATACAATCCAAACGAGATTTAAGAGCTTTTGTGATACTTTTTATAAATGATACGTTGGTTTGGGAGAGGGTAGAAAAATAAATATTCTGTTTTAGGGATTTCAAACTCCCTTTAAATACATTTCTTAATCCAAAAGAGGAATTGATTTAGTTATTGATTTTGTTTTAAATTATTTTAGATTAAACCTTAAAAACCTATTTTAGTTTTGCTTATTCTTAAATGTTTTAGTTTTATGGATCAACACTTGAAATTATTTTTTTCTCTTTTTTGGCGTTTTAATAATAGGCTTTGGCTTTATAACGTTGGGTAAGGTAACTTTTTTTTCTCTTATAAATTCTTTGCGCAAGGGCTTTTCGCTTATTTTCCATTTAAAACCTTTGAGGCGTCTGTCAGGTTCGTTTAGCTCATATTCTGGAATAAATTTGGCTTCTGGTTTTTTTATTAGGTTAATCATTTTTACATGATTATCTTCAAATTTGGCGATAAGGTTCGTGCTGAGCGTTTTGTTTATACCCATGACCACAGTATCGCCTTCAAGAGAAAAATACAAGGATTCGCTATTTCCTCTCACGTCTAGGGTTTGAATTTTATTATCTAAAAAATTGACTTTCATATATTTACCTCGTATTTGATTGAAGTTTTTGAGTGTATCTTGGCTTACCATAAAAGAATTTAAGCGTAGATTCAATTCTTTTATTTTCTGGTTTTCCATTTGCATCCAAATACTATCTGCTAGCATTTGGTTTTCTCCCGACCATAAAATGGGGTTGCGAAACATCCGTATCGTAGAGTCTATATGGTTGTAACACAACGAATCACAAATGCCGTTTACTGAACCTCTTAGCAGTTTTACATGGTGAAAAGCAAGCATATATTTTTTATGGTTTATGCTGTCGTTTACCGTAATCAATGTATCGGCTTTCAGAAAAAAGGTATCTTTTTCTGAGATGTTTTTCATTAAAGGATTGCCTTTTATAAGTGAATAGCCTTTTATGCCATCATTGTAAGCATAATCTCCCTCTATAATCAAGTTTTCTTTGATAGAAGTAAGAATCACATTCTGTTTGCAGATGGCTATTTTTGTGATTTCATTATAGATTAATGTATCACCTTCTAGTATATAAACTCCGTTTTCTACTTTGGCTCGCCCCCTAAAATCAGATGCCTTGGTGATGGTGTTATATTGCCCATCGTTGGCATAAATTACGCCATTTTTAGATACGACTTTCGTCTGACTTTTAAAATAAGCGATTTTGGTATTGTTGTCAAAAACCATGGTGTCAGATTCTAAAGTAAAATCAGGATTGGAGACTTTTACATTTTTTTTGAATGTACTTATTTTGGTAATGGAATTGTAGCTTCCTGTTTGGCTCACCAAAGTAGAAGTAGCATCTACTATTTTCCCACCTCCCGAATAGAAAGATTGTTTTGTGCTTAAATTGTATTGCAAATAGTTGGTAGTCAAGGTGGAAGTTTTATCTACCAAAACTACATTGCTTGTTACGATTAAGCTTTTTGAAGCAGAATTATAAAAAAGATGGTCGCCCGTAAGTGTTACCGAATCGCCTTGGGTAATGCGGGTGTTACCATAAGCTTCGAGTTCGTTATTGTCTATAAATTGGTAGGCAGAGTCGCAATATAAAGTTGTATTTCCTTGTTTGAGTACTACTTGTGTGCGCAAAATTCTTACAGGACGGTTGTTTCGCAAGGCACCTTCTAACTCAGCCGCTTGCAAAAGTTCAAATTTATCTTGAGCAAAAGACAAAGAGGTAAAAAACATAAAAAAAAGAAAATAAGCAAAATGTAATGAGCTTGAAACGAGGTGTGCGACTTTCATTTACAGCAAATCATATAAAGTTTCTACACTTTCTACATCTGAACTTTGAACTTTGTAAAATTCTTTATGCAAATCAAAAGACATTTTTCCATCACCCAAAACCTCTTTTTCATAAGCACCGTCTTCATTGAGGATAAAAGAATTTTTATTGTCTAGTATGTTGTATTTCAATATATTAATAATTTCTTTTTTGATTTTTTCATCAATCACGTAATACAGACATTCTACTCTACGCTCAAAACTTCTCACCATTGCATCTGCACTACCCGCATATACTACAGGATCGTTTGAGTTTTGAAAGTAGAAAATTCTTGCGTGCTCGAGAAAATTCCCTACCACAGATTTTACCATAATATTCTCACTTAAACCTGCTCTCCCTGGTCGCAAACAACAAATGCCTCTTACGATGAGCAAAATTTTCACCCCAGCTTGCGATGCATTATACAAGGCTTCTATAAACATATTGTCCTGTAAAGAGTTGATTTTAATGACAATAGCTGCATTCCTGCCTGCTTTGGCGTTTACGATTTCATTGTTTATCAGCTCAATAAGATGCTTACGCATATCGTTGGGAGCGGTAATCAAATAATCGTAATGCTCTGGTTGTGAATGCCCTGTAATGACATTAAAAAGCTCAGAAACATCATTGGCATAAATCTCATTTGAAGTAAGCAAGCTTACATCGGTATATAATTTGGCGGTTTCTTCATTATAATTTCCACTAGAAAGATGCACATAACGCCTTATCTTATTATCATCTTCTTTTTTGATAATCATCAAAAGCTTGCAATGTGTTTTAAGATTTCCCACACCATAAATCACAAAACAACCCGCTTTTTGCAGTTTTTGGGCTTCATTGATATTATGTTCTTCATCAAAACGGGCTTTCACCTCAAAAAGAACAGAAACGTGTTTGCCATTTTCGGCTGCTCTATACAAGGCATTACTAATGCGAGACTCTTTGGCTAAACGATAAATGGTGATTTTAATACCCAAAACATTGGGGTCTATGGCTGCTTTTTCAAGCATTTCCACCAAATAATCTATGCTATTATAAGGGTGATGAAGCAATAAATCATTGGTTTTGAGGTATTCAAAAATGTCAAATTGGTTTTGCGATTGCAACATCAAAGGTGTAACAGGTGCAGGTGGTGAGAATAAAAACTCTTTAAATTTTTTCATTTTGATGATTTGCCAAAGCGAATTGAAATCTATCAATGAGTTCACTTCAAAAAAATTATCGTCATCTATTATGCACCTGGTTTTTAGTTCTTTACGCATCCATGAGGAATGTCTTTTTTCTATATCCACCCTCACTACACGACCGGTTTTTCTTTTCTTGAGGTTTTGCCTCATATCTTCTATCAAATCGGCATCCGATTCGGCTTCATCTCCATCTTCTACTGCAAAATCGCCATTTCGCACAATTCTAAAAAGAGAAACGGATTCGATTTTTACATTTCGATACAACTGATCTATTTTCCAACGAATGATTTCTTCAATGGGAAGCAAATATGTAGTACCATCTTGGCGATCTATTTCTAAAAATCGACTTAAATTATGTGGAATTTGTACAAATGAAAGCCTATTTTCTATCGAACCGCTCTTCATTTGTTTGGTTACCACCCCAAAATAGAGTAATTTATTAAGTAAAACAGGAAAAATATGGTAATTGTCTAAAAGCATGGGCGTGAGCAATGGGAAAATTGTTTTCTGAAAATATTCAGCAACAAATTCTTTTTCACGGTCATTGAGATCTTTAATTTTAAGAAAACGCAATTTTTTTTCTTCCAACTCATCCACCAAAGTAGAATTGAAAATATCATATTGGTCTTGAAAAAACATTTGAAGCTCTTCAAAAAGTTTTTTCTTAAATGGCAAAGCTTCTAAGCCGCAATTATCAAGTCTTGGGCGATTAAGGTCTATATAATTGTATAAACTGCCCACCCTAATCATAAAAAACTCATCAAGATTGGAAGCTGAAATAGCTAAAAATTTCAACTTGTCAAAAACAGTTTTGCTGGGATCATTGGCTTGCTCAAGTACACGGTAATTAAACTTGAGCCAGCTTAAATCTCGGCTTATTAACTTGCTTTCAGTTACCAAATATGTAACCTTATTTTCAAATGCAACTTTTTGTTTGTTTGCATTGTGCAAAAAGCGACTAAATACTTGTTTGACTGATTTTATCACAACGATTTTTTTTTGAATTAAAGTATTGAAAACAGGACTTAATTAGTCTATAAATTGACAAAAATACGCCACTTCTGTAATGGCTTCGATTTCAAATTTGCTATTTGCCGCAACTTCAAATTTTTCTCCGGAATTTACTGAAATAGTTTGGCTTTGATTAGGCAATTTTACACTTGATTTACCAGAAATGATGTTCATAATTTCTTTCTTTCCTGTGCCAAATTCGTATTTTCCTGGCAATATTACGCCTACAGTGGCTGCTCCTGTGAAAGATTCAAATGATAATGATTTTACTTTGCTTTCGAAATACTCGTTTACTTTGATCATGTTTTTATTGGGTTTTGAATAATTTGGGTTTGTGTTTTTTATTTAACTATTTCATAGTCAATGTATTCTCCCGAATTTCCTTTGGGATTTTTATTAGAATTATTTGGAGTATTAACTTTTGTATACTGCGAGTTTTGGGTTTGGGTTCTATTTTGAGGATCAAATTTTGTAATTTGGGCTCTCACATAAAATCGTAACAAAAAGCCTAATAATTTATATATTAAATAAGAAATTAATAGAGTTAGAAAGATGAATTTCATTTTATTGATTTTAAGAAATTGACTAAAATTTAAGTTTCCATGGAGTGAACATTTTAAAAATGGAATTAAAACTTTATATATTATGTTCTTTTGTTATGTTTAATACAAACTTTTTAAAAAACGTAACAAATATATGAAATTAATGTGCCATAATGTTAAAATAATTCTTAAAAACGGTTTACTTTCATTGTTGAAAAGTATAAATATTTGATAATCAATTTATTTTAATCTTGTTTTTCAATAATTTATTTCACTAAGCGTTTTTGAATAAGCAACTTTAATTTTATGAATTGTTACAAAAAAATGTTATTTTTATTTATTTTCGAATTTTTAACATCAAAATTTGTTGAATAAAAAAATAAACATATTGGTTTTAAAACTAAATTTTATCAAAAAATGAAACATTTCTCAAATTTTATAAATTTAATTTAATTATTGCTTATCAACAAGATTAGTAATCATTAAAGCTTCTTTAAAAAATTTCTTTTTATTAAAAAACTTTGTTTATTTAGGCATTTAAAAATAAAAAAAATTAATTCAACAAAAAAGTAAAATTTAAGTAAAATACATTACCAAAATTACCGATTACAAGTGGAAGTAATAGAAAAAGTAGATACGGATAGGCTTATAATTTTAAGAGAATATAGAAAACTTCTCCGATCGGCCAAGCCATTTCTAAAAGATGATGATGCTAAGTTAATCAAAAAAGCATTTAATCTTGCAGCAGAATCTCATAAAGATATGAGGCGAAAATCGGGAGAGCCTTATATCTTGCATCCTCTTGCGGTAGCGCAAATTGTAGTTGAAGAGATAGGCTTAGGTACCACCTCAATTGTTTCTGCACTCTTGCACGATGTGGTAGAAGATACTCAACTAGAAGTAGAGGATATTGAAAAAGAATTTGGAAGTAAAATAGCCAAAATAATTGATGGACTCACAAAAATATCGGGCGTTTTTGAGAAAAGTGATTCTTTACAAGCTGAAAATTTCAGAAAATTATTACTTACTCTTTCTGATGATGTAAGAGTAATTTTGATCAAAATTGCTGACAGATTGCATAATATGCGTACTTTAGAGAGTATGCCTAAAGATAAGCAACTTAAAATAGCCTCTGAAACTATTTATCTTTATGCGCCTTTAGCACATCGCTTAGGAATGTATCCCATTAAAACAGAACTTGAGGATTTGTATTTAAAGTTTTCAGATCCGCAAATTTATCGTTCCATCGCCCAAAAATTAAAACAAACCAAAGCTGCAAGAAGTAAATTTATAAAGGATTTTATAGCTCCAATTGAAAAACTTTTAAATCAAAATAACCTCAAATACGAAATAAAAGGCCGTCCAAAATCCATATTTTCTATTTGGAATAAACTCAAAAAACAGAATATTGATTTTGAACAGATTTATGATTTATTTGCTATAAGAATCATTATAAACACGCCAATTGAGTATGAAAAAACAGCTTGTTGGCAGGTCTATTCTATGGTAACTGATATTTATAAACCCAATCCTGATAGATTAAGAGATTGGATAAGTACACCTAGATCAAATGGTTACGAGTCGTTACATTCTACGGTAATGAGTCAAACTGGGCAATGGGTGGAAGTGCAAGTACGCACTGAAAGAATGGACGAAATAGCCGAAAAAGGTTATGCAGCACATTGGAAATACAAAGAAAATGCCGGTAAACAAGCAGACAAAGGGTTAGAACTTTGGCTTAATAAAATAAGAAGTATGCTTTCAGTTTCTAACAAAACAGAAGCTTTAGATTTTATTCAAGATTTTAAGTCCAATTTATTTTCAGATGAAGTTTTTGTATTTACACCTAAAGGAGAATTAAAAACATTAATTAACGGTTCTACTGCTTTGGATTTCGCATTTGAAATTCATACTCAAATTGGGGCAAAATGCTTAGGGGCTAAAGTTAACCAAAAGCTTGTCCCCTTAAGTTATGTGCTCAATAATGGAGATCAAATTGAAATTTTAACTTCTAACAAGCAAAAACCTACAGAAGACTGGCTAAAATTTGTTTTTACAACCAAGGCTAAAGTTAAAATAAAAGACTATCTAAAAGACGAGAGTCGCAATACCGCAATTTTTGGTAAGGAAATGGTCGAAAGGAAATTTAGCCACCTCAAAATAGATATTAATCAAGAAAACTTTCAAAAACTGGCAGCCTTTTATCATGAAAAAAATTATAATGATTTGTTTGTAAAGATTGCAGATGGACAAATTGACATTAAGTTATTCAAAGGATTTGAGTTAGAAGAAAAAGCAGCAAAAGCAGCTTCTATAGTTAAAGAAGTTTCAAGCAATAGTTTCATTGAGTTTGACCCGATTCAAAAATTAAAACCTCGAACTCAAGAATTAGTTTTGGGGGATAATAACCTTGATAAAATATCTTATTCTCTCGCCAAATGCTGTAGTCCTATTTCTGGAGATGATGTATTTGGATTTATAACCGTTTCTGAAGGAGTGAAAATTCATAGAAATACCTGCTCAAACGCCATTGAATTAGCTTCGAACTTTGGATATAGAATTTTAAAAGCCAGATGGGTTACCAAAAAAGAACATTCTTTTTTAACAAGTTTAACAATAAAAGGTGCGGATAGAGTAGGTATTGCCAATAATATCACTAAAATCATTTCCAGTGAACTAAAAGTAAACATGAGATCCATTTCTTTTGATACTCATGATGGCACATTTGACGGAAAAATAAGATTACAAGTTCATGATACCAACCAGCTTGAAGTAATGATTAAAAAACTTAGAAAAGTTTCAGGAATTATTTCCGTAGCAAGATTAGAAACATAAGTTTTTTTTAGCTTTAAAAATATTCTTTAAAAAAGCATTTTTAAGTTTAGTAGTTTTTTTCTTAGTTTTTTCAAATTCAAGAAAAAAATTACTAAACTCTAATTTTTAAAGATTGAAATCAACTATATTTTTTCATATCTAGAACCTTTAAGTCCATAATAAATAATGAACAAATAGCAGAACGCTGGTAATATCATTATGTTATGAATACCTATAGAAGATATACCTATTCCGGCTATAAAAGGTAAAATCGCTCCGCCTACGATTCCCATTATTAAAACAGAAGACCCTTCTTCAGAAAACTTACCCAAGCCACTAAGACCAAGTGAAAAAATTGAGGGGAACATTATAGAATTACACAAACCAACAGCTATTATAGAATAAACCGCTATATCTCCTTTTGTGAGAACGGAAATGCAAATTAATAGTATAGCCAAAATCGCACAAGTAGCTAAAGCTCTTCCTACATCTACTTTTTTAAGTGCAGTATAACCAATAAATCTACCAACCATAGCTCCACCCCAATACAAAGAAAGTAATTGAGTAGATTTAAGAAAGTCAATTCCTGCAATATCGGGACTTGAGATATATGTAACTAAATACGAGCCAATCGTAACTTCCGCACCTACATATAAGAAAATAGCTAAAGCTCCTAAATACAAATGTTTGAATTGTAGTACCCATTTAAAATCTTTACTTCCAGCTACACTTGGTTCTTCATCATTGCTATGAAAACTAGGTAATTTAGAAAAAGTTAATATTAAAGCTAAAATGAATAAAATCGTTGCCAGCCCAATGTATGGCAATTGTACAAACATAGCTTCTGCAGATTTGTATTCTTGAGGGGACATCATTTCTAGTTTTTCGGGTGTAAGTCCTGCTATCCATAAAAATAAAGTAGTGCCTATAAGTGGAGCGATTGCTTGACCTAAAGAATTAAATGCTTGCTTTAAATTTAAGTTAGAAGAACCATCTTCGGGTTTTCCTATTAACAAAACATAAGGATTAGCTGCAACTTGAAGAACAGTAATTCCTGTAGCTAATATAACTAATGCTGTTAGAAACAGTGGGTAAGATTTGAGTGAAGCCGCTGGCCCAAATAATGTACATGCATAACCTGCAATTACCAAACCTACAATAATTCCATTTTTGTATCCTAAAGAGTTTATTACTTTTCCTGCTGGAAATGACATAACAAAATAAGTTCCAAAAAAAGTTAGGTAAATTAGGGTTGCTTGAGTGAAATTAAGTTCAAAAATAGTCATTATATGAGGCAATAAAATATTATTCATGCTGGTAAGCAATCCCCACATAAAAAATACAATGCTTAGTATAAAAAAAGCGACATTAGAATTTTTGTTTTGAGTCATGTTTAAAAACTAATTATAAATTGAATTGAATAGATATCTGCAAACTTAACATTTGATAAATAAAATAAAAAGTTTCTCTTAATGTTTTGAATAATTTAATATTGCAGTAAATATAAACATATTATTACAACTTGTACAAATTTATAATAAAACCGCTTCTATTCAAGTTAAACCCTGAAAGTGCGCATCATTTTATAGCCTTTTTTTTACAATACGCTTGGGTGGGGAAAATTATTTTTTTTTTTAATAAAATCTTTTACCCCGTTATTTCGAAACCAATTACTGTATTTGGTATTCACTTTCCAAATAGAATAGGTCTGGCAGCAGGATTTGATAAAAATGCTGTTATGTTACATGGCATGGCTGGTGTAGGTTTTGGATTTATTGAAATAGGCACATTAACTCCTTTGGCACAACCAGGAAATGATAAACCAAGACTTTTTCGTTTGCCACAAGACGTAGCATTAATTAACAGGATGGGTTTTAATAACGAAGGGGTAGATGAAGCAATCCCTTTTTTAAAAAATAAGCCCAAAGGCTTGATTGTAGGAGGAAATATAGGGAAAAACAAAGCTACTCCAAATCATTTAGCCACAAATGACTATCTAATTTGTATGCAAAAGCTGCATGATTATGTAGATTATTTTGTTGTTAACGTTAGTTCGCCCAATACACCGGGTTTAAGAGAATTACAAGAAAAAGAACCTTTAACTAATTTGCTCAACTCATTGGTTTTAGAAAATAATAAGTTTAAAACACCAAAACCCATTTTATTAAAAATAGCTCCAGATTTAAGTGAAAACCAACTTGATGATATTATAGAAATTTTTTTTATAACTCAAATTGCTGGAATTATAGCTACAAACACAACAATAGATAGATCTAAGTTAAATACTTCATCAACTGTTTTAGAAAAAATTGGACAAGGAGGACTAAGTGGCAAACCACTTTCTAAGCAATCAAATTGGGTAATTTCTTATTTACATAAAAAATCAAATGGTAAAATACCAATAATAGGAGTAGGGGGAATAAACAGTGTAAAAGATGCGCAAGAAAAAATAGATGCTGGAGCAACTTTAGTCCAAATTTACACAGGCTTTATATATGAAGGTCCTGGACTTGTAAGAAAAATAGCTGGTTCAATTTAACCTTTTGAATAAAAATTAAAATATATTTATAAAAGTTTGAATTGTATTCAAGTTTGAAATAGATATGCAAATTTTGGGTTAAGCGTTAAGGATAGAGCGAAAAGCCCACAGTGAGGAACGAACGAGGACTTGGAGCGATAGCCTGACCCTAGGGAACGCCCAATACTTTTAGTCGTCTTAAATTCGATTGTTAATGCAATAAAACAAGGATTTTAAAGCAACAACAAATTTAGTAACCGTCTATTTTTGTGGAAATTTTAATTTTATTTTATTTTTTTCGTTTAACATAAAAAGTTTGTATTTGAAATCGTTTCCACATGAAAATTAAAACTCCTTTGAAAGTATGGTTTGCACTTTTATTTATTTGTTTTTTTTTAAAAGGGGTTTCCCAAAACAAAATCAAGAAAACTTGGTACGAAAAAGATTCGTCTGGGAAAAAGAGACTCAATGAAGAATATACTCTAATCCATGATACGCTTGTGCATGGCGTATATAGAAAATA